>CALXEV010000008.1 GCA_944387425.1 uncultured Clostridia bacterium | reverse complement strand
AAAAAATTACTGATATATATGCAACTTCAATAGATTATGATAAAACTGCAAAAGCAACAATTAGATTTTTTACTAGTTAGAATTTATGTATCAGATTTTGATGAACTTTTATTAAATACTAAAAAGCTAAACAAAAGAGAAAATAAACAATAAGAGGTTATATATTATAACCGCAAAAACAAGAAAACTTTTATATATAAAGGAAAACATGAACTTTTGAAATATGCTCAAATATGCGACTTTGACACCTACAATAGACGCTAAATGCAGTATTATCAAGCAATTTAAGGAGTAATGTCAGGGTACGCAAATTTTGACAGTTAAATAGGATGAGTTCAGAGGAAGATAGGTATAGGAAGAAGAAAAGCTTAAAGAAATTAATGATATAGTAGAAGAAAATAATAATAGAATGTGGAATGGTGATGTTTATGAAAAAAGTATTAAAAATATTATTTATTATCATAGGAATTATAGTTGTTTTAGGAGTAGTATTTTTTATAGTAGACTATAATAGAGTACAGAAACAAGAAAAACCTATTTTCTGTATACAAAATCCAGCAGGAATTATTAATGATGGAGGAACAATAGAATACTTTGGACTTGGTTATAAAGTAATAGATTTCCATACATTAGCAGGATTTGACGACATAAAAATAGGTAGTTGGTCTATGGATTATTATGATTTTGAAGAAGAAATGAAAATATATGAAATGAAATTTGAAGAAAATTTAATAGCAAATGAGAAAAATAATCGCAGTCCAGAAAATGTAATAATAGAAGTCGATAATACCACAATAAGTCCAGAAAGTATTTCAATCATAATTACAGACAATAATGAGGAACATTATGGTTGGGGAGTAGAATTTAGAGTTCAACAAAAAATTGATAATGAATGGGAAGATTTAGAATATGTATCTGATGATTTGTCTTGGATTGATATAGCTTATGAAGTAAACGAAGATAATCAGTTAACTCTAAAATTAGATATAGAAAAATATTATGGCAAATTATCTAATGGAATATATAGAATAGTAAAACCAGTCTATGATAATGGATATATTGATATATATTCAAATGAATTTGAAATTAAATGATTATGATAAATTTTATTTGGAAGGATATGGTTATGGAAAAAGAAAATATAATAATGCCAAATTATGAAAATTGTATATTAGGTACAATAACCTCAATTTTGAAATACTATAATGTAGAAACAAAACATAAATCATCAGAAAAAATAGATAAAATTTTACAACAAAAAGAATATAAAAATGTTATAGTTCTACTATTAGATGGCCTAGGTGAATACATATTAAACGAAGATTTACCAAATGGATATTTAAAAAGCAATCAAATAGATTGTGTAACATCAGTATATCCATCTACAACAACAGCAGCATTAACTACATATTATTCAGGAAAACCACCATATGAAACCGGATGGATTGCATGGTCACAATATTTTAAAGAATATGGACGAGCTTTAGACATGTTTTCACATAATGAATCTTACATGAGAGAGCCTCTAAAAAAGCCGTTAATTGATGTATTTAAAACAATAGTAAATTACGAATCTATTTTTGAACAAATAGAAAAAGCATCTAAAAATGTTAAAGCTTATGAACTAGAACCAGAGTATGCAGAAAGAAGAGCAAAAAGAAGTATAAAAGCAAATAATCTAGATGAATTAATAATGAATATTCAAGATTTATGTAATAATCCTGATAAAAAATTTATATTTGCATATTCAGATAATCCTGATGGGCTATTACATAAATATGGAGTTGAATCGAAAGAAGTAAAAGATTTTTTAATAGAAGCAGAAAGTAAAATTAAAGATATGTGCAATAAAATGAGTGATGATACAATTTTAATAATAACAGCAGACCATGGGCATAAAGACATAGAAAAAGCGTATACTCTTCTTGATTATCCGGAAATTCAAGAATGTTTAATCATGCCTGCATCATTAGAATCAAGAGTCTTAACATTCTGGGTTAAGGAAAATATGAAAAAAATCTTTGAAGAAAGATTTAACAAGATATTTAAAGAAGAATTTTGGTTAATGAAAAAAGATGAATTTTTAAATAAATATCATTTTTTGGGTTATGGAGAAAAGCATTATAAAATTGATGATTTTATAGGAAATTATGTTGCATTATCTATATCAGGAAGTATCATTAGATTAGAAACTTTTTTAGCAGAAGGAAAACCTGTAAAAAAGTCAACTCATTGTGGATTAACAAAAGAAGAAATGGAAGTACCTATTATAATAATTCAGAAATAAAATATTTATGTTCGATTGTTAACACAATTTACCAATTATGAATAAAAGGAGAAGCCAAAATGGGAATACACTCAATTATTGTCATAAAAAATGAAAAAGAACAGTATTTACAATATTATGATGAAAAATGGAATAGTTATCTGTTTTTAAATTGTAAATTACCAAATGGAGATGATATAAATGCAGTAAAAAATAAAGTCGCGAATGATTTAAATATAAAACAAGAATTTATAAAAGTTACATTAATTGGATGTAAAAAGCATAAAAAATTTTCTGAAAGTGCAAAAATAGAAAAAGAATATACACACTATTTTTATGATGTTAATATTGATACAAAATTAAATCAAAATGAATTTGAAATTAATGGAGTTAAGTATAAATGGTTTTCATATGCTGAATTAATCAGCAATGAAAGAATTCAGAAAGTTAATAGTGATATAGTTCAATTTGTAAGAGAATTTGGCATATAAATCATTATAAATAACCAAAATAAAATGGAGAAAATTATGAAAAATACAGATATATCAAGAATTGTAAAAGTATTATTAATATTAATGACAATTATTCCAATAATTTTAATAATAAATTTCAATATAATTTTAAAAAATGCATATGATGTTTATAATTCTACAAATTTTATACTATTTTTTATTATAGAATTAATAAATATTATTCTGCTAGTCAAAATTATCATATCCAAAAAAGAATTGAGTAAAAAAATAATTATTTTTATAACTATTTATTTAATAATTACAGCCTTAATTCCAGTTTTTCATACAGGTGAAACATATTCACCAGAAGTACCTAATTCGGAATTAGTTGGAGTTAGTTTAAATGAAATTTATAGAAATATTTATGGAATAGACATTACAAACATTGTAAAAGTCTTTATAAACTAAGAATAGCTATAAAAGCTGAAAGGAAGAATTAATGAAAAAAAGAATAGGAATATCAATTTTAATATTATTGCTAATATGTATCGTTCTAGTTTCAATATTTTACATAGAAAAAAAGCAAGAAGAACAAGAAGAGCAAAATGTAGGAAAAATAGATGAAAACACAACACTTCCAGCGCCAGATAGAATAATATATAAAAATCAACAAAATCAATACATAATTATAGAAGCAGACACAAGTGAGTATGCAAAAATATATTCTGAACTATATAATAGAACTACAAATCCTATTGAAGGAAAAGTATATTCAGAAGACGAAATAAGTCAAATGCAAGAAAGAGGAAGCTTTATAGAATTTGATTATAATACAAAAAGTAAAAACTTTGTATTCTTCTTTGAAGAACCAGGGGTAGGAATTATAAAAAGATTTACTGATAGTGGACAAGTTATAAAAACATCATTAAGAGATACAGAACAATTAATTACAACACTAAATAAAATTACAAAAAATAATGCAATATATGAGAAATATGATTTTAGCAAAGACTATAATTACAATTCAGAAAACATGTTAACAGAAATTCCATTAGGACTTGGATTTTCACAAGAAAAAGAAGGTGTATATCAAAAAATAATACAATATGATAATGCAGACTTTCAAAACACATTAAACACATTAGACTTCGAAACTGAGCAAGAAATTCCAAGTATAGACTTTGAAAAACAAACAGCAGTTATTACAATTTCACAATATGAAATTAAAAATATAAAGCAAAACATAGGAAATATAAAATATGAATTTGGAAAATTATTAGATAAATATACAGTAAATATTTTAGGGGGAAGCAAAATAGTTAATACAAATTGTATATATTATAATTTTGTTGATGAAAATGGAAATGACATAGGAGATTTAAATTCTTATGTAAAAACAGCTACTACTGGAATTATTACTAATATTTCAAATGACCAAATAGAAATTGGATTAAATGATGAAATCACAACACATATTGCAAAATTAGGTAATGATATTAAAATAACAAATTTTGAAACAAATGAAACAATATCTATAACAGATTTAAAAATAGGTATGCCAATTTTTGTTAAAGGAGAAACAACAAAAAAAGAAGGAGAGTTTGAAGCTATAATTGCAAACGAAATTGAGATATGTTCAATGCAAAAAGTAAAAAGTGAAGTTGAAAAGCAACTATTAAATAAAGAGCAAATACTTAGCACAGGAATAGAATATTCAAATGTTGATGGCTCAGGAAATGGATACATTATTGTGAGTTGCAATTATGACAAATTTATATATCCACTAAAATTAAATGTGAATAATAAAACTGAAACAGTTTTAGGATCAAAAAATCAATATGGATATAAACTTAACGAAATTTGTGATATTACTTTAGATACAAAAATCAACAATATAGACAATATTAAAGGATTTGTAAAAACTATAATATATTTAGGAGATTAAAAATGGTTATATTGTATTTGATAATAGGATTTATATGTTTAATTGTTCCATTAATTCTAACACTATTGATATAAAGAAAAAAATATAAAATCAAAAAAATATAATAATAGTCTCTTGAACAAATGCAGTGAAATGTTATATGATATAAATAATTGGCCAGTGATTGCAATTGTTTTAGTAATTCCATTAGTAGCTATATTAATATGTATTTTAGTATTATTTGGTCAAAGACTAGATGAAGCAATAAAAGCATTTTTAGAAACTAGTGATTGGACACTTTCTACTAAGATTTCTCCGCCATCTGTTACATATGATGCACATTACCTATGTACAGTTTCACTAAGAGGACATAAAGAATTGGTAAAACCAATTAGGATGGGGATAAGAAAAGGAGAAAAAATTGTAGTCAATAGACAATTATGTATTGCAAATGCATTTGAAGCACTTATACAGGAAAAAACGCCTAAATTTCACCATTTTATTAGACATATATATGATAAATATGGTTATCCATTATCGAAACATATTAATACTGCACTTCAAGCAGACATGGTATATATTTTAATGAAACCTTTAGAATGGATATTTATATTGATTTTATATTTATGTGATGAAAAACCAGAAAATAGAATAGCAATGCAATATACAGGAAATAAAATTTGTCAACAAGGACCGTCCCTATGACAAATTTAGGAGGTAATCATGGAAAACAAGTACATATTATTAGCAAATTTAGAAGTTTCAACTAAAAAAGTATATGAAAAACACTTTGAAAGTGAAAAATATGAGATACTAGTAAATAATGAAAATATGATAATAGCAAAGCAAACTAATAATAAAGATATTAATTTAGAACATGAACAAATAATAATTGAAGTATTAGAAAGTATGGCAAGAAAATATACATCTTCAAAAGTGTTATACATAGATTTAACAAAAGACATCAATTCAATCTTGAAAAAGATTGAAGGAGAGGAAATTGTAAGACATACAGATAATAGAATAACATGGGCTATAAGACAAGCAATTACGAAAGCGATTGCTTCAAAAAGTGACATATCATTGTTTGACTGAAAATGACAAAAGAGAACCGGCACCAAATGTCAAAATGACAAAAAAGACCCGGTCCCAATTGACAAATTGACAAATGATAGGAGTTATAAAGATGAAAAAATATATAATCACATTTTTTGGATTAATAAGTATATTTATACTATTATTAACAATAGTATCAGCATTTCCATCAAGCTGGATTAAAGACAATGTATATGAATCAGCAGTATTATTAAAATATGAAGGAAACAGAAAATGGACATATGTATTAGAAAAACTAGAACAAATGCAATTTGATAATTATACAGATGCACTAATGATAAATACTGCATATTCAATAGATAGTAAAACACCAACATACTCTGCATTTATAGCAAGAAAAAATTACATACCAGGAGTAACAAAAACAATTCAAAAAGACGAAGTAGGAGAATTAAAATCGTCTTCAAAATACAGTGGACATGACGAAGTAGGAGAATTATTTGATACAGTAAACGGTAAAGGAGAAGAATCATTTGAATATGCAAGATATTGGCATGGCTATTTAACATTTTTAAGACCACTTTTACTAGTATTTAATTTAGAGCAAATACGAATATTTATAATATTAATATGTTTGGCACTAGCAGGAGTATTAGCATATTTAATAAACAAAGAAATAAACACAAAATCAGCAATAATTGTTATGCTAGGCTTACTTGGTGTAGAATACTTCATCATTGGATTAAGTATGCAAGGAACACCAGTATTTCTAATAAGTGTAATAGCTTCAATACTAATTATATATAATTACAAAAAAATAAAGCATATACCACTAGTATTTTTTATAATTGGAATGTTGACAAACTTTTTCGATTTTTTAACAGTTCCAATGGTTACATGGGGATTGCCAATAATAATATATTTCATGTTATTACAAAAGAATGAAAATAAAACATTAAAAGAGCAATTTATAATATTTGTAAAAATAAGTATTGCATGGTTTTTAGGCTATATATTAACATGGTTAACAAAATGGTATTTAGTAGATATTTTTTATGGAAGAGATTTAATAAAAGTAGCAATTGGACAAATATTTTATAGAAGTGTAGGACAAGCTGAAGTAGAAGGCGTTTCAGCATTATATGCAATAAAGTACAATGTTGATTATATGATTATTCCACTATTTATCTCACTATTAATAATCATAGATAAAGGTATAAATATATTGTGCATATATCACAAAAAACATAATGTAGAACTAAAAATAAGTAACTCAATAATTTACTTAATAATTGCAATAACACCATTTATATGGTATATATTATTAACAAACCACTCATGTTATCATGCATTTTTCACATATAGAAATTTGTTATTAACAATTATAGCATTACCAATAGGTATTGATAAGGTGTGTGATACAAATATAAAAAAAGGAGCGAAAGAACTTGGATAAATTAGTTTTAATTGACGGTAACAGCATAATGAACAGGGCGTTTTATGGAATAATGGGAAGTAAAATGTTAACAACAAAAGACGGAAAATATACAAATGCAATATATGGTTTTTTAGCAATAATGTTCAAAATTTTAGAAGATATAAAACCTCAATATATTGCAGTTGCATTTGACTTAAAAGGTCCAACAGCAAGACATGAAATGTATAAAGAATATAAAGCAAACAGACATGGAATGCCTGATGAATTAGCACAGCAAATGCCTATAATAAAAGAAATATTAAAAGCAATGAACATAGACATAATAGAAAAACAGGGATATGAAGGAGATGACATTCTTGGAACACTTGCTAAATACGGGGAAAAACAAGGATTAGATGTAACTATTCTTTCAGGAGATAGAGATACATTTCAATTAGCAAGTGATAATATTACAATAAGAATTCCAAGAACAAAAGCAGGAAAAACAGAAACAGAAGACTATAACAGAAAGAAAGTTATAGAAGAATATGGGCTAGAACCAGAGCAATTGATAGAAGTAAAAGCATTGCAAGGTGATACTTCTGATAATATTCCAGGAGTTCCAGGAATCGGACCTAAAACCGCAATTTCACTAATCCAAAAATACCACACAGTGGACGAGTTATACAAAAAAATTGAAAACGGAGAAGATGATTTAAAAGGAAAGCAAAGAGAAAACATAGTAAATAATAAAGAAATGGCAGAATTATCAAGAAAACTTGGAGAAATCAATACACATGTTCCAATAGAAGACACTCTAGAACAGATAAAAGTAGAAGAATGGGACAAAGCAAAAGTATTAGAAATCTTTGAAGAACTAAGATTTAATAGATATATAGAAAGATTTAACTTAAAAGAAAATGAAACTCAAAAAACAACTAAAATAGAAAAAATTGATGTAATAGAAACAGAAGAAATACCAGAATTAAATGGAAAATTATTTTATTATCTAGACACTGTAACAAGCAATAATCAAGAACAAATAATAAAAAAAGACATTATAGGAATAAGTATATATTCTAATAATAAGAATTATTATATAACATCTCAAAACTTAAATGAAAAGTTAAAAGAACTCTTTGAAAATGAGCAAATCGAAAAATATGGATATAACTTGGCAGAAGATTATATTATACTTAAACAAATAGGAATAACGATGAAAAATATAGTATATGATGCAAAAATTGCAACATATATATTAAATCCAACAAGTAAATATGATTTAGATGTAATAGTAAGAGATTATTTAGAAATAGACAATGATGAATATATGCAAGCACAAGGAGTTAAAGAAGAAGCAAATAGGCAAACATCATTGTTTGATGAGGGAAAGCAAGAAGAACAAGGAAATAAAATCAAAAACAGTATATATGCAAAAGAAATAGAACAACTATCAGAAGTAACTTTAAAAAAATTACAAGAAGCTGGAGAACTAGAATTATTTAAAAACATAGATATGCCAACAGTAGAAGTATTAGCAGAAATGCAATGGAATGGTATGTATCTAGATGTTCAAGAACTTGATGATTATGGTCAAGAATTAAAAACAAGATTAGAAATATTAACACAAGAAATATATGAAATGTGTGGAGAAGAGTTTAACATAAATTCTACAAAACAACTAGGAGAAATCTTATTTGAGAAACTTCGCTTACCAGTTGTAAAAAAGACTAAAAATGGATATTCAACAGATGTGGATGTACTAGAAAAACTAAAAGAAGAACATCCAGTAATTGAAAAATTGCTAGAATATAGACAATTAATGAAATTAAACTCAACATATGTTGAAGGAATGAAACCATATATAAATCCAAAAACAAAAAGAATACATTCATTTTTCCATCAAACAATAACAGCAACAGGGAGAATAAGTTCAACTGAGCCTAATCTACAAAATATACCAACTAGATTTGAACTTGGAAAACAATTAAGAAAAGTATTCAAACCAGCAGAAGGCTGTTTATATATTGATGCAGACTATTCACAAATAGAATTAAGAGTTTTAGCATCAATATCAAATGATGAGCATATGGTTCAAGCATTCAAACACGGAGAAGACATCCATAAACAAGCTGCATCAAAAGTATTCAATATTCCAATTGAAGAAGTAACAAAAGAACAAAGAAGTAGTGCAAAAGCAGTAAACTTTGGAATTGTATATGGAATAAGTGATTTTGGTTTAGGAGAGCAACTAAACATTTCAAGAAAAAAAGCAAAACAATATATAGACCAATATTTAGAGCAATATTCAGGCATAAAACAATTTATGTCAGATATTGTCGAAAAAGCAAAAGAACAAGGATATGTAGAAACATTATTTAAAAGGAGAAGATATATACCAGAATTAAAATCAAATAATTATATGGTTCGTCAGTTTGGTCAAAGAGCAGCAATGAATACACCAATACAAGGAACTGCAGCTGACATAATGAAAATAGCAATGTTACATGTATTAAAAGAACTAAAAGAGAAAAAAATGAAAGCAAAAATAGTTTTACAAGTACATGATGAAATGCTAATTGAAGCACCATTAGATGAAGTAGAAGAAGTAAAAACAATTCTAAAAAACAATATGGAAAATGCTTGCAAACTAAATGTACCACTAATTGCAGAAGTGTCAGAGGCAACAAATTGGTATGACTGCAAATAAAAAATGCAAGGAGAGTTAAGATTTGAAAAACAAAAAAATAAAAACACTTATTATAATAGCTATACTTATTTTAATAATAATTGGAGCAATCTTAGGTGGAAGAAAACTAATGTTAAAAATCATATATAAAAAAGATTATCAAGAATATGTAACTAAATACTCTGCTGAATATAATGTTAATGAAGATTTAGTATATGCAATAATAAAAGCAGAAAGCAATTTTGATGAAAATGCAGTATCAGCGAGTAATGCCAAAGGATTAATGCAATTAATGTATGCGACAGCAGAAGAAGTTGCAGAGCAATGTGGAATAGAACTTACAGAAGAAAATATATTTGATCCTGAGATAAATATAGAACTAGGAACAAGATATATTTCAACATTAATAGAAAGATATACAAATATAGGTGTTGCTCTTGCAGCATATAATGCTGGTATGACATCTGTCGACAAATGGCTTAGAGAAGGAACAATTAGTGCAGATGGCTCAGACATAGAAAACATACCATTTAAAGAAACAAATAATTATGTTAGAAAAATACTTAGAGATTATGAAGTTTATAAAGAGCTTTAAGTATTGACAAAATAACTTCAGATTGTTAATATAATAACATAGAAACATACAGGAGGGAGTAAATGTTCCTAGAACCACGAGCATATTTTACAAATGTAAGAGAAATAAAGTTAGAATTTCTTAGAGAAAATAACATAAAAGCACTAATTTTAGATGTTGACAATACATTAATAGACTTTGACAAAAATTTATCAGAAGAAACAATTAAATGGGCAAAAGAACTGATGGCAAATGGAATAAAACTATATGTACTATCAAATTCAAATAAAAAGCAAAAAGTCAAAATGGTTGCAGATAAATTAGGAACACAATATGATTATTTCGCAAAGAAACCATTAAAAATGGGCTTTAAAAAAGTTCAAAAAATATTACAAGAAAAACCAGAAAATATTGCTACAGTTGGAGATCAGATTTTCACAGATGTAATAGGTGGAAACAGATGCAAAATGTTCACAATATTAGTAGAACCAATTGCAGAAAAAGACATTTTGATTACAAGATTAAAAAGACCAATTGAAAATGCAATAAAGAAACGATTTTTAAAGAAATGTACAAAGGAAGGAGAGTATGGTAATAAAACCATACAAAAATAAAAATGTATATAAATGATACCCACATAGGATTTTTTATAGCAGCAGCAATTTTAGGATTATTTGTAGGTCAATTTGTTGACTGGTTAAATGAAAGATTGCCGGAATATAAAAAAATATTTACAAGAGAAATTTTTAAACAATATAAATATAAATTCAAACCAAATTATATTTTAATGTTAATAAATGCAGTAATATATGTTGCACTAGTTTATAGATATGGAATACAAGATACTTTTATAGGAAACTTAAATTTAATCAAATATTCATTATTAACACCAATGCTATTATCAGCATTTGTAATAGATTATAGACTACAAATAATACCAAATAGATTAAACTTAGCAATGTTTGAAGTTGGAATTGTAATAGCATTTTTATATGGTATTTCTAATGTAGCAATAACAATAGACTTATTATTAGGAATGTTATTAGGTGCAGGAATATTTTTAGCAATTACTGTAATAGGAAGCTTAATATATAGAAAAGAAACATTAGGACTTGGTGATGTAAAATTAATGGGAGCATTAGGACTATATTTTGGAGTTGCAAGTATAGGATTGATTTCAATGATGTCATTTTTAATTGGAGCTGTTATAGGAGTAATTCTAATAGTAACTAAAATAAGAAAGTCAGATGAATATATACCATTTGGTCCATTTATAGTTATTTCAACATTTATTAGTATGTTTGTACCATTTAATTTATTAGCAAATACACTTATGACAATATTTACACTAGGAATGTTCAAAAGATAATAATTTTCAAAACAAAGTTAAGTTTTGTAAGGGGAGAGGCATATGAATAGAAAAATGCAATGGCTTAGAAATCAACTACTAAGCCTGGATTTACAGGGCATGATTGTATCAAACCCAGTTAATATAAGATATTTAACAAATATAAGAGCAGAAGGAACATTATTAGTAACAAGAAAAGAAAATATATTTATAACAGATGGAAGATATATTGAAGATGTTCACAACACACTCACATTATTTGATGAAATTGTAGTGTATGATGCAAGAGGACTAAGTCAAGATGATTATGAAAACTTTTTCATGTTTTGTGAAAATGTTGGCTTTGAAGAAAATTATGTAACATATGCAAAATATAAAGAATATATGCATAGGTACAAAATCAACAATTTAGTAGAAACAGAAAACATGCTTGAAAAACAAAGAATGATAAAAGATGAAGATGAAATTGAGAACATAAAAAAAGCATGTGAAATAACAGATAAATGTTTTGAATATATAGTAAATTATATCAAACCAGGAATGACAGAAAAGCAAATCGCAAGAGAAATTGATGATTATTATTATAAATATGCAGAAGGAACATCATTTGATACAATTGTGGCATCAGGAGAGAATTCGTCAAAACCGCATGCCATCCCAACAAATAGAAAAATCCAAAATGTTGATATAATAACAATAGATATGGGTTGTAAAGTCAATGGATATTGTTCAGACATGACAAGAACATTTTTTGTAGGAAAAGTACCAGAATATGTTAAACCAGTATATGAATTAGTATTAAAAAATCAAGAACAAGTTTTAAATGATTTAAGAGAAAACTCAAATACAAAACAAATTGCAAAAATGGTAGACAATGACTTTAGATTGCATAATTATGATTTAATACATGCATTAGGTCATGGAGTTGGATTAGATATTCACGAAGCACCGGTATTAGGAGTATATTCAGAAAACACATTAAAAGAAAATATGGTTGTTACAAATGAACCAGGAATATATATAGCTGGTCAATTTGGTGTTAGAATAGAAGACACAGTTTTAATAAATAAAGGAAGTTGTGAAGCATTAACTAAATCACCAAAAAAATATATAATCATTAAATAATAATACTTGATTTTTTGTTGAAAATGGTGTAAAATAGAAAAAGCGTTAAATTATGTTAAGAAAAAGAAGGGAGAAAATAATATGGCAGGAGTATACATGGCAGGAGATTTTAGAAACGGAACAACATTTGAGATGGATGGAGGAGTTTACAGAGTAGTAGAATTCCAACACGTTAAACCAGGAAAAGGTTCAGCATTTGTAAGAACAAGATTAAAAAATGTTATAACAGGTGCAGTAATAGAAAGAACATTTAACCCATCAGATAAATATCCAGGAGCAGATATAGAAAAGAAAACAATGCAATATTTATATAATGATGGAGACTTATATTATTTCATGGATAATGAAACATATGACCAAATGCCATTAAATAAAGAAGACCTTGGTGATTGTCTAAAATATCTAAAAGAAAACATGGAAGTAACAATACTTTCATTTAAAGGAAAAGTATTTGCTGTAGAACCACCAATATTTGTTGAATTAGAAGTAACATATACAGAACCAGGATTCGCAGGAAATACAACAACAACATCTGGGAAACCAGCTACATTAGAGACAGGATTAGAATTACAAGTTCCTATGTTTATAAACATCGGTGATGTTCTAAGAATAGATACTCGTACTTGTGAATATATGGAAAGAGTTTAATTAAATAAATACAATAAGACGGATTTGCAAAATAAACAAGTCCGTTTTATTTGTAAAATAAATTTGAAGGAGGAATTTGAAATGTCAGAAAAAGAAATGTTAGAAAAAATACAAGAACTTGAAAAAAGAATTGCATCTCTTGAGAAGGATGTATCATATATAAAGGAAGATATTTATGCTTTTGATGAGGATGATGATGAAGTAGATATTTCATCATGCACAGGTCATTGTTCTCATTGCGATGGGTGTGAATAACAATTTGCAATTAGTGCCGGTTCTCTTTTGCCATTTTGGCAATTGGTACCGGCTCTTTTTTGCACTATTTACAATAAATTTACATAAAACATTGAATACATTACCAAATTGTGGTACAATATGTAAGTATGCACTTTGAAAACTAAATAGGACATGCACAAAAACATAATGGAGGTAAATGTATGTTTAATCACAAAATTGACTTCAAGAAAAACTTTCTTGTTCGGATGGCTTGTATTATAGGATTGATTATTGTTGTTATGCCAACTGTATTCAATTTTTATAAAAGTATGTTTCCATCGAAAGAAGAAGTTCAGGTTCAACAAATATCATATAGTGATGCAATTGCTATAATCCAAGATAAGCAAATTTCAGAAATTCAAATCAATGATGACAGTTCAAATGAAGCTGATTTGATAGACAAAGAAGGAAATGAATACGAAGTAGTACTTTTGGATAAAGAAATTTTTAAAAACTTTATTCAAGAGGAGATAGAAGCAGGACAAGAAATAAAAATAGTCAACAAAGAATCTGTTTCTATAGCTGATATTATGTATATAATTTTTCTCACATTTCTTGCTGTAATGATTTTTAGATTTTATAAAATAATTAAGCAAACTGAAAAAAAGACTGAAGAAGAAATACAAAAATTTAGAGATACTGTTCAAAAAGAAGGTCTAAATAATGGCACAATTAATCAAAAGGAAACTAAAAAAAGAAATATAACACCTAGAAATATAACATTTAAAGACATTGCAGGCTTGAAAGAAGAAAAATTCGAACTTGAAGAAGTTGTAGACTTTTTAAAAAATCCCCAAAAGTATAAACAAATGGGAGCCAAAATCCCAAGAGGCATTTTACTCTCAGGTACTCCAGGAACAGGCAAAACTCTACTTGCTAAAGCATTAGCTGGAGAGGCAGGAGTTGCATTTTTGCCATCTTCTGGTGCAGAATTTGTAGAAAAGTATGTGGGAGTTGGGGCAAAAAGAATTAGAACACTGTTTGAACAAGCAAGAAAAGAAGCACCATGTATCATCTTTATTGATGAAATAGATGCTATTGGTTCTAAGCGGGATAGCAGTGAAAATACTATTGAGCATAACCAAACACTAGAACAGCTTCTTATCGAAATGGACGGATTTGAAACATCTGAGGCAGATGGTATTGTTGTAGTTGCTGCAACAAACCGTATAGAAAGCTTAGACAAAGCACTTTTAAGACCAGGAAGATTTGATAGGCAAATTGTTGTATCTCTACCAGACGTAAAAGGAAGAGAAGAAATTTTGAAAATTCATGCTAGAAACAAAAAATTTGAAGATAGTGTGGACTTCAAAAAAATTGCCTACAATACTTCCGGATTTTCTGGTGCTCAACTTGAAAATCTTTTGAATGAAGCGTCAATCATGGCTGTTAGAAACAAACACGAAAAGATTTCTAATGACGATATTGATTCTGCAATGAAAAAGATTGTTGTTGGACTGTCCAAAAACGAGCGGATTTTGAGTGAAAAAGAGCGCCGTCTTGTGGCTTATCATGAAACTGGACATGCAGTTGTAAGTATGTTCATGAAAACTCAAGATAAAGTAAAAGAAATTTCCATCATTGGTGCTGGTGTAGTAGGTGGATATACTTGGTATGAAGCTACTGAAGATAGAAGTTTCATTAGCAAGACTATGCTTCAAGAAAAGGTTGTATCCTTGCTTGGAGGAAGAGCGGCAGAAAAACTTTTCATTCAAGATATTTCTACAGGAGCTAGTGACGATTTAAAGCGGGCTACTGACATTATAACTAAAATGATTGCCATTTATGGCATGGATGATGTTTTTGGTCCTATTTCTATGAATGGGGAATACAAGGATTATCTTGAATCTGATAGTTATTCTCATGAATTGGTAAATCGGACCAAAGAACTGCTTTGCGAAGCAGAGAAAAAAGCAACTCAAATTCTCAAAGAACATAGCTTTTTTGTAGAAAAAGTTGCTCAACTTCTTTTGGAAAAAGAAACAATTCAAGGCGAAGAACTGGACAAAATGTTTAGTGCATACCAAAATGCTCGTGCGGAAAATATAGACGCATAAGTAGTCCTATCAAAAAGAACCCTTGCAAATGCGGGGGTTCTTTTTGTGCAATTTTTTGCCATGGGGACGGTCCTTTTTGGCAAATTTGGTTATTGGTGCCGGTTCCTTTTTTCAAATTGCCAAAAAGGACCGTCCCTGTGGCAAATTTTAGGATGACTGTTCAAAATAGCTTGACATTAAGACAAAATAAGAATATACTATGTGTGAGTTAAAACAAAAATAAAAACTCACTATTTTAGAAAAAAAACTAAAATAGCAAAAAAGGAGGCTAAATTCAATGATTGAAATTAGATGGCATGGAAGAGGAGGACAAGGAGCAAAAACAGCTTCACTTCTATTAGCAGACGCAGCATTTAACACAGGAAAATATATACAGGGTTTTCCAGAATATGGACCAGAAAGAATGGGAGCACCTATTACAGCATATAACAGAATAAGTGACACACCAATAACAATTCATAGTAATATCTATGAACCAGATTATGTAGTTGTAGTAGATGACACATTACTAGAATCAGTACCAGTAACTGATGGATTAAAAGAAACAGGAGCAATAGTAATAAATACAACAAAATCTCCTGAATATCTAAAAAAAGCATTACATGGATATAAAGGAGCAATATATACAATAGATGCAAGAAAAGTATCACAAGAAGCATTAGGAAAATATTTTCCAAACACACCAATGCTTGCAGCAATAGTAAAAGTATCTGGAATAATGACAGATGAAGAATTATTAGCAGATATGCAAAAATCATTTAAACACAAATTTGCTAAAAAGCCAGAAGTAATAGATGGAAATATGAAAGCATTGGAAATTGCTTTAAAAGAAGTTAAAAAAATATAAAGAGAGGTGTATAAAATGACAGAAATTAACTCAAAAACACCTATTGAAAAAATGACAATAGGAGGAACTATATATGAGGCAGGAAATGCAAGAGAATTCAAAACAGGTGACTGGAGAAGTATGAAACCTGTTTGGTTAGAAGAAAAATGTAAACAATGTGGACTATGTTTTCCAGTATGTCCAGATAATGCAATTCCTGTAGGAGAAGATTTAAAAAGAAAAGATTATAACTATGATTATTGCAAAGGATGCGGAATATGTGCAAAAGTATGTCCTTTCAAAGCAATAGATATGAAAGAGGAGGGTGTAGAATAATGAGTATAAGAGAAAGATTAAGTGGAAATGAAGCAACAGCAATAGCAATGAAGCAAATAAATCCAGATGTAGTTGCAGCATTCCCTATAACACCATCAACAGAAATACCACAATATTTTTCAACATTTGTAGCAAATGGAGAAGTTGATACAGAATTTGTTGCTGTAGAAAGTGAACATAGTGCTATGTCAGCAACAATCGGTGCAGAAGCAGCAGGAGCAAGAGCAATGACAGCAACATCAGCAAATGGATTATCATTAATGTGGGAAATGATATATATTGCATCAAGCCTTCGTTTACCAATTGTTATGGCATTAGTAAACAGAGCTGTATCAGGACCATTAAATATACATAATGACCATTCAGACGCAATGGGAGTAAGAGATGCAGGATGGATAATGCTATTTTCTGAAAACAACCAAGAAGCATATGACAATATGTTAATGGCACACAGAATAGCAGAACACAAAGATGTTCAATTACCAGTAATGGTATGTCAAGATGGATTTATAACATCACACTCTATTGAAAATATACAATTAGAAAGTGATGAAGAAGTTAAAAAATTCGTTGGAACATATAAACCTGAACATTATTTATTAAACGAAAAAGAACCTATTGCAGTAGGACCTTTAGATGTACAAGCATATTTATTTGAACATAAAGCACAGCAAGCAGAAGCAATGAAAAATGCAAAAAAAGTAATAAAAGAAGTTTCAGAAGACTTTGAAAAATGGACAGGAAGAAAATATGAATTCTTTGAAAAATATAAGCTAGATGATGCAGAAATCGCAATAGTTTGTATGAATTCAACAGCAGGAACAACAAAAGCTGTAATTGATGAATTAAGAGAAAAAGGTGTAAAAGCAGGATTATTAAAAATAAGAATGTTTAGACCATTCCCAGTAGAAGAAGTTGCAGAAGCACTTGCTCATTTAAAAGCTGTTGCAGTATTAGACAAAGCAGATTCTTTAAATGGTGCAGGAGGAGCATTATTTGAAGATGTAACATCAGCAATGTATGTAAATCAAAAACAAGTACCTATGGTAAACTACGTTTATGGTATTGGTGGTAGAGATACTACAGAAATGCAAATAAAACAAGTATATATTGACTTAGAAGAAATTCTAAAAAACGGAAAAGTAGAAAATCCATATAGATATTTAGGACTAAGAAAGGAGGACAAATAATATGGCATATGATTTAAAGAAAGTTATGGTAGAGAAACCATCAAGATTTACAGAAGGACATAGAATGTGTGCTGGATGTGGTGCACCAGTAGTTGCAAGAATGATAATGAGAGCTTTAAAACCAGAAGATCATGCAGTAGTTGCAGGTGCAACAGGATGTATGGAAGTATCTACATTTATATATCCATACACAGCTTGGACAGACTCATTTATTCATACAGCATTTGAATGTGCAGGAGCTACTTGTGCAGGAGCAGAAGCTGCATACAAATCAATGAAAAAACAAGGAAAATTACCAGAAAACCAAGAAACAAAATTTATTGCATTTGGTGGAGATGGAGGAACTTATGATATAGGTTTACAAAGTTTATCTGGAGCAATGGAAAGAGGTCATGACATGGTATATGTATGTTATGACAATGGTGCATATATGAACACAGGAATTCAACGTTCATCTGCTACACCAAAATTTGCAGATACAACAACATCACCAGCAGGTAAAGTAATACCTGGAAAAATGCAAGCTAGAAAAGATTTAGCAAAAATAATGGTAGGACATCATATTCCATATGTTGGACAAACACTTGCAGTAAATAATTTTAAAGACTTATATGAAAAAGCTGAAAAAGCAATATATACAAAAGGACCTGCATTCTTAAATGTATTGGCTCCTTGCCCAAGAGGATGGGGATATCCTACAGAAGATTTAATGGTAATAAATAAATTAGCTGTTGATACATGTTATTGGCCTCTATATGAAGTTGTAGATGGAAAATATAAAATAACATATAAGCCAGCTAAAAAACTTCCAATTGAAGAATTTTTACGTCCACAAAAACGTTTTAAACATATGTTTAAACCAGGAAATGAATGGATGATTGAGGAATTCCAAAAAGAAGTAGATGCAAGATGGCAAGAACTTCTTGATTTAGAAGAAATTACAAATAGATAGGACAATTGGGACCGGGTCTTTTTTGACACATGTCAATTGGGACCGGGTCTTTTTTTGTCATTTTCAATTTTGAGATTTGATGTTAGTTCTTTTTTGCCACAAATCTCGAAAAAATTTCGAAAAAAGCTTGCATTTATGCCAAAAATTGGGTATAATATATAAGAACAAAAAGCGTACAGAAGAGTAGGAGCAAATCCTACTCTTTAATCTTAGTCAAAAAAAAGGAGGATTTATGGCAAAAATAGAAGAAAAAGTAGAAGAACTTCTAAAAGAAACAATAGAAAAATTAGGCTATAACCTGTATGATGTAGAATATGTCAAAGAAGGACCAAATTATTATTTAAGTGTCTATATAGATAATGAAAAAGGAATTGACTTAAATGATTGTGAAAAAGTAAGTAATGCAATAGATGAGATGCTAGATGAGGCAAACATCATAAAAGACCAATACTATCTAGAAGTATCATCACCAGGGATAGAGAGAGTATTAAGAAAAGATAGACATTTACAAGAAAATATCGGAAATCAAATTGAAATTAAATTATTCAAGAAAGACCAAAAAGGCAACAAAGACTATATAGGAGAATTATTAAAATTTGACCAAGAAGTAGTATCAATAAAAACAAGTGAAGAAGATGAAATTCAGATAGAAAGAAAAAATATATCACAAATAAAAACAGTGTATAATTGGTAGGGGGAATCAGAAAAAATGAAAGCAATAGATAATAAAGAATTAATATTAGCTTTAGAGGAATTAGAAAAAGAAAAAGGAATTAAAAAAGAAGAATTATTAGAATCAATTAGAACAGCATTAATAACTGCATATAAAAGAAATTTTGATGCATTAGAAAATGTTGATGTAAAAATGGATGAACAAACAGGCGCAACACATGTATATGCAATAAAAGAAGTAATGGAAAATGCAAATGATGATGCATTAGAAATTAGCCTAGAAGAAGCAAGAAAGATTAATAAAGAATTAAATATAGGAGATACTGTAGAAGTAGAAATTGTTCCAAGAGATTTCGGAAGAATAGCAGCTCAAACAGCAAAACAGGTTATAATTCAAAAATTAAGAGAAACAGAAAGAAATTTAGTATTTAATGAATACAATGAAAGAAAAGGAGAAATAGTAACAGGTTTAGTACAAAAAGCAGATAAACATATTGTAGTATTAGACTTAGGTAAACTTGAAGGAATAATGCTAGCAAAAGATCAAATTCCTACAGAACACTACAAAGTAAATGATAGACTAAAAGCATATGTAGTAAGTGTAGAAAGAGGAGAAAAAGGAGTTCCACAAGCAATAGTTTCAAGAACACATCCTGATTTTGTAAGAAAACTTTTAGAATTTGAAATTCCAGAAATATATGAAGGATTAATAGAAATCAAAAGTGTATCAAGAGATCCAGGACAAAGAAGTAAAGTTGCCGTATATTCTCAAAATGAAAACATAGACCCAGTTGGTTCATGTGTAGGACAAAAAGGTATTAGAATTCAAAATGTAATAAATGAATTAAACGGAGAAAAAATTGATGTAATTGAATGGAATCCAGATCCAAGTATTTTTATAGCATCAGCATTATTACCTGCACAAATATTAGCAGTAGATATAAAACAAGAAGAAAAATTTGCACAAGTAATAGTTCCAGATGATCAACTATCATTGGCAATAGGAAAAGCAGGTCAAAATGCAAGACTTGCTGCAAAACTAACAAACTGGAAAATAGATATAAAATCAGAATCACAGTTTAGAGAGATGTTAACAAAAAAAGCTGAAGAAGAGAATAACTCTAAAGATGAGGAAAATGAAAGCAAAGAAAATGACTAGGAGGAAATAGTGAAAAAAGTACCACAAAGAACTTGTGTAATATGTAGAACACAAAAAAATAAAGAACAATTATTAAGAATTGTAAAAAATAAAGATAATGAAATAAAAATAGATGAAAAAGGAAAAGAACCAGGTAGAGGAGCATATATTTGTTATAGTCTAGAATGTTTAGAAAAAGCTATAAAGACCAAAAAATTAGAAAAAGCTTTAGAAATTAAATTAAGTGAAGAGATATATGAACAAATAAAAGAAACTATTGTAAATAAAATCGGGGGTGATGTTATTGGGTAAACTTAAAATTTATGACTTAGCAAAAGAGCTAGGATTAACAAGTAAAGAAGTAATTGAAATAGCACAAAAATTAGATATTGATGCTAAAAGTCATTTAAGTGCTGTAGATGATGAACAAGCAAAAAGAATAAGAGAAAACGCAAAAAAGAAAACAAATAAAAAGGAAGAAAAGAAAACAATTGCAGAAAAAGCAGAAAGAAACACTTCACCAGTAATAATAAGAAGAGAAGTTATTATTAATGATGATGTGTCAAAACAAAAAGAAGCAGTTCAAAGAGAAAATACAAAAACTAATGGAGTAGGATTTGTTGAAAGAAAACATAATAAAGATTATAACATTGTATATAGGAATAAACCATCTAAACCAATGACAGTAGACGAATTGTTTGGGATAAAGAAAGAAACACCAGTAAAAAAAGAAGTAAAAGAAGAACCAGTGGTTCATGAGACTGAAAAAAAGGTAGAAAAGGTAGAAGAAAAAGAAAATAAAATGGATGTTGAGGCAAAAAAGGAAAATATGATTGAAAAAACAGTAACTGAGGTAAAAACAGAAACAAAAAATACATACAATTCAAACAAGAATATAAATAATAATAGAGATTTTAGACAAAATAATAAAAATAGTCAATCTGGAAACTTTGTGAATAAAAACAAATTTAATAATGATAACAGAAACCATAATAATCATAACTTTGATAGAAATAATTCTAGACCAGGAAATTTTGGGAACAGAAATAACTTTAATCAAAATGGTGGAAAATTTGACAAAAATAGACAAGGTGGAAACCAAAGATTTGGTGGAAGCAGACCATTAGATGAAAAAGGAATAGAAAAAAATATCAAAGATATTATGGCTGTTGAAACAATTGAAAAAGAGCCAATAAGAGAATATAACAAAGCAATAGACAAACAAAAACAAAATAATAAATTTGATGAAAATAGAAGCAAAAAATCAAATAAATCTAGAAGAAATAACCAAAATGGTGAAATAAATGAACATAAATTAAAAGGACTAAAAAGAACAGATAGTTTATCAAATATGTTTGATGATCAAGAAGGTGGAATGTTAGATTATTATGATTTAACAACACAAAGAGGAAAAAGAGGCAAAAAGAAAGTAAATAAAGATGAAGAAAATAGAACAAAACAAAAAATATTTAAGCTTGAAGAAATAACAATTCTAGAAACTATAACAGTAAAAGACTTTGCTGCAGAATTAAAGAAAACAACAGCAGAAGTAATCAAAAAACTTCTAGGATATGGAGTTATGGCAACAATAAACAATGAAATTGATTTTGATACAGCAACATTAATTGCAGATGAATTTGGTGTAAAAGTAAACAAAAAAGAAACAGTTACTGAAGAAGACATTCTATTCGACGAATCAGAAGATAGAGAAGAAGAATTAGAACCACGTCCACCAGTAGTTGTTGTAATGGGACACGTAGACCATGGAAAAACATCATTATTAGACGCTGTAAAGAAAACAAATGTTATAGAAGGAGAAGCTGGAGGAATAACACAACATATTGGTGCATATAAAGTAAAAATAAATGACAGAGAAATAACTTTCTTAGATACACCAGGACATGAGGCATTTACAGCAATGAGAGCAAGAGGTGCTCAAATAACAGACATAGCAATACTTGTAGTTGCAGCAAATGATGGAGTTATGCCACAAACAGTAGAAGCAATAAACCATGCTAAATCAGCAGGAATTCCAATTATAGTTGCAATAAATAAAATAGACCTTCCAGATGCTAATATTGAAAAAGTAAAACAAGAATTAATGGCTTATGAATTAGTACCAGAAGAATGGGGAGGAGACACAATATATGTTCCAATATCTGCAAAACAACATATAAATATAGACCAATTATTAGAAATGGTATTATTAGAAGCAGATGTATTAGAATTAAAAGCAAATCCTCATAAACAAGCAAAAGGTGTTGTAATAGAAGCAAAACTTGACAAAAATAGAGGAGCAGTAGCATCTATATTAGTACAAAGAGGAACTCTTGATGTTGGAGATACAGTCGTAGTTGGTTCTGCTATCGGTAGAATAAGAAGTATGACAGACGAAAAAGGTAAAAAAGTCAAAAAAGCAGGACCATCAACACCTGTAGAAATCATGGGATTAACAGAAGTTCCACAAGCAGGAGATACATTCTATGAAGTAAAAGATGAAAAAACTGCAAAACATTTAATTGAAAAGAGAAAACGTCAAGAAAGAGAAAAAGCAATCAATGCCATGAGTAAAGTAACATTAGATAATTTATTCAGTCAAATGGAAGCTGGAGACTTGAAAGTTCTTAACTTAATAGTAAAAGCAGATGTTCAAGGTTCAGTTGAAGCATTAAAACAATCAATGGAAAAATTATCAAATGAAGAAGTTAAAGTAAAAGTTATACACGCTGCAGCAGGAGCTGTAACAGAATCAGATGTAACATTAGCAAAAGTATCAAATGCAATAATAATAGCATTCAATGTTCGTCCAATGCCAACAGCTAAAGAAATGGCAGAAAAAGAACAAGTTGAAATTAAACAATATTCAGTAATTTACCAAGCAATAGATGATGTTGAATCTGCAATGAAAGGAATGTTAGCACCTAAATATGAAGAACATGTTATAGGAAATGCAGAAGTAAGACAAACATTTAAGATTTCAAATGTTGGAACAATTGCAGGTGCATATGTTACAGATGGTAAACTAGAAAGAAATGCTGGAGTAAGAGTACTTCGTGATAATGTTGTTATACATGAAGGAAAACTTGCATCTTTGAAGAGATTTAAAGATGATGCAAAAGAAGTATCAAAAGGATATGAATGTGGTATTCAAATTGAAAAATATAATGACATTAAAGAAGGAGATATCATAGAAGCATATATTCTTGAAGAAGTTAAAAGATAATTACCAAAAAAGACCCGGTCCCAATTGACACAATTTGCAAAGTGCCAAAAAAGACCCGGTCCCAATCGACACAATTGATAGAAGGGAGCAAACAAATGCCAAAAAATAATAATCGTCAAGGAAGAATTGACGAAGAATATAAAAAAGTGCTAAGTCAATTGATAAGTTTTGAGTTAAAAGAACCAAGTGTAACTGGTATGGTAAGTGTAACAAGAGTAAAAGTAACACCAGACCTAAAATATGCAAAAGTATCTGTAAGCATATTAAACTCAAAAAATGTAAATGAAACTTTAGCAGGACTAAAAAAATCATCAGGATATCTAAGATCAGAACTAGCAAAAAGAATCAATTTAAGAAATACACCTGAATTAGTATTTGAATTAGATGATTCACTAGAATACGGAGCAAGAATTGATAACATTATAAATGAATTAAACAAACAAAAAATAGATAAGGAGAATAAATAACTTATGACACTAGATGATATATTAGTAGAACTTAAAAATGCAAAAACAATAGTAATTTTAACACATGAATCACCGGATGGAGATGCAATATCAAGTTCTCTATCTGTGATGCATGCATTGGCTCAATTTGGAAAAAATGCAGATGTAGTAATACCAGAACATGCAAAAGATTTTGATTTTCTTCCAGGAGCAGACCAAATATTAAACAATGGAAAAGAAGAACAATATGACTTAGCAATATCAGTAGATTGCACTGATTTAAAAAGATTAGCAGGTGGCAAAGAGTTTTTTGAAACTGCTAAAAAAACAGTAGAAATTGACCATCATTCAGTAAATGCAATGTTTGCAGATTATAACTATGTTGATCCAGTATCACCATCATGCTGTCAAGTATTAATAGCAATGTTTGAATACTATGGTGTAGAGATAACAAAAGAAATTGCAAATTGCATACTAACAGGGATGATAACAGATACAGGAGGATTCCAATGGGGAGGAGTAACACCTGAAACATTCGAATTTGCAGCTGAACTAATAAGAAAAGGTGCAAAAATAAAAGAAATTTGCAGAAAAGCTTTACGTAATAAAACAAAAGCACATTGCAAATTAGAAAGACTAGTATATGATAGATTAGAATTTTATGAAAATGATAAAATAGCAATTTCTTACATAACAATAGAAGACAATCAAAATACAGGTGCAAAACTTGGTGATGAAGAAGGCTTAACAGAAATGTTAAGAGACATAGAAGGAGTAGAAGTAGCAGTATTATTAAAAGAAAAAGAAGGAAAAAATGGCTACAAAGCATCATTGCGTTCACATGAAACAATAAATGTTTCAGAAATCTGCTTATTATTAGGTGGAGGAGGACATCCAGGAGCTGCCGGATGTTTCATACCAGGAACATTAGAACAAGCAAAAGCAAAAATATTGGATGCAATAAAACATGCAATTAATAAATAAAGGAAAAATTATGGATGGAATAGTAATTATAAATAAATCTAAAAATTGTACTTCACATGATGTTGTAAAAAAAGTAAAAAAAATCGTAAATGAAAAAGTGGGACACACAGGAACATTAGATCCCAATGCTACAGGAGTATTGCCATTACTTATAGGAAAAGGAACACAACTATCAAAATATATGGTTGAACATGACAAGACTTATGAGGCAATACTCATGTTAGGAGAAAAAAGAGATACAGCAGATGGAGAAGGAAAAATAATAGAAAAACAAGAAATATTATCGCAAATCTTAGAAATTGAAAATGTAAAAAAAGCATTAACAAAAATGCTTGGAAAACAACAACAAATTCCTCCAATGTATTCAGCAATAAAAGTAAATGGAAAAAAACTCTATGAATATGCAAGATGTGGGAAAAATATAGAAGTACAACCACGTACTATAGAAATCTATAATATAGAATTAATAGGTATTAACACAAAAGAAAAACAAATAAAATTTATAGTTAGTTGTTCAAAAGGAACATATATAAGGACTTTATGCGAGAAAATTGCTGAAAATTTAGGAACAATAGGATATATGAAAGAATTAAAAAGAATTAAAGTAGGAAAATTTTCAATAGAACAAGCAATTTCAATAGAACAATTTGAAAAAGAACCAGAAAAAAATATTATAACAATAGAAAAATTTTTTGAAAATAAAAAAAGAATAGAAATATCTTCTAAAAAATTAGAATTGTTTTTGAATGGTGTACAATTAACATATAATTTAGAAGATGGAATATATAAAATATATGAAAATCAAAAATTTATAGGAACAGGAACAATTAAAGAAAAACTATTAAAAAGAGATATAATTTTAGTGTAATATAAAGAAAGGGGAGAGAATAATATGAAAAAATTTTACGTAACAACGCCAATTTATTATCCAAGTGGAAAATTTCATATAGGTACTGCATATACAACAGTATTAGCAGACACAGTAAAAAGATATAAGCAATTAAGAGGATATGATACTTTCATGCTAACAGGAACAGATGAACATGGTCAAAAAATTCAAACTGTTGCTGAAAAGCAAGGAAAAACACCACAAGAGCATGTTGACGAAATGGCAAAAATGGCAAAAGACTTATGGTCTTTAATGGATATAAATTATGACTTTTTTTTGAGAACAACTGATGTAAAACATGTTGAAATAGTTCAAAAAATATTTGAATATTTCTTACAAAAAGGAGATATTTATAAAGGTCATTATGAGGGATTATATTGTATGCCTTGTGAAAGCTATTTTACAGAATCACAACTAGTAGATGGTAAATGCCCAGACTGTGGAAGAGAAGTAAAATTAATGAAAGAAGAAGCATATTTTTTCAATATGAAAAAATATGCAGACAAGCTATTAAAATATTATGAAGAACACCCTGACTTTATACAACCAGAATACAGAAAAACTGAAATGATTAATAACTTTATAAAACCAGGACTTGAAGATTTATGTGTAACAAGAACAACTTTTGATTGGGGAATTAAAGTACCAAGTGACCCAAAACATGTAATATATGTATGGTTAGATGCTCTAACAAATTATCTAACAGCATTAGGATACATGTCTGATGATGATACATTATTCAAAAAATACTGGCCAGCAGACTTACAAATTATAGGTAAAGATATTGCAAGATTTCACTTAATATATTGGCCAATATTCTTAATGGCACTTGACTTACCATTACCTAAAAAAATCTTAGTTCATAACTGGATTATGATGAAAGATGGAAAAATGTCAAAGTCAGTAGGTAATGTAGTTTATCCAGAAAAATTAATTAGTAGATATGGATTAGATGCAACTAGATATTATTTATTAAGAGAAATGCCTGAATCACAAGATGAAATATATACACCTGAAAATTTCATTTCAAGATATAATTCAGATTTGTGTAATGATTTAGGAAATCTAGTAAACAGAACAGTTTCAATGGTAAATAAATATTTTGAAGGAAAAGTTCCAGAATATAATGGAACACCAAATGAAGTTGACAAAGAATTTGAAGAATATACAGAAAAACAAGTAGACTTAATAGAAAAAACTATAGATAATTATGAGATGTCACCTGCATTACAAGAAATATGGTCATTGATTTCGAGAACAAATAAATATATTGATGAAACACGACCATGGGAATTAGCAAAAAATGAAGAAACAGAAAAACTAAAATCAACAATGTATCATTTAATAGAAAATATAAGAAAAATAGGAATAATCCTATTACCATTTATGAGTGAAACATCAAAAAATTTATTAAATCAAATAGGAATTCCAGAAGAACTTCAAACATGGGATAACTTGAAAAAATATGATGGTTTAAAAGATATAAAAGTAATTGAAAAAGGTCAACCATTATTTATTAGAAAAAATGTAGAAGAAGAAATGGAATACTTGAAAAACTAAAAGATATCGCAAAATATAATAAAAGGTGGAAAAATGGATTTGATATCTATAAGAAGAAAATATAGAAATATAAGAAATATAATAATTGGAGCATTTTTTGTGGTTTTGTGTTTATGCTTAGTGATTTTATTATATGAAATTCGTCAGAAAATTTTATCTGAAGAATTTTATATGTCATATGTAGAACAATACCAAAGGCTAGCAGAAGAAGAACAAGCTAGAATAGAACAGCAAAAAGAAGCGGAAAGACAAGCAAAGCTTCCTAAATTAACAGATGAGGGAAAAAATAATATTGCAAACATATATCATTCAGATACCAAAAGAGTATTTTTGACATTTGATGATGGACCATCACAATCTGTTACAATACCAATTTTAGATACACTAAAAAATGAAAATGTAAAAGCAACTTTCTTTGTGTTAGGAAGTAGAGTTGAGCTTTATCCTGAAATTGTAAAAAGAGAATATGATGAAGGACATTTTATTGCTAGTCATGGTTATTCTCATGTATATTCACAAATTTATGCTTCGCCACAAAGTGTATTAGATGAATATAATAAATCATTAACAGCAATAAGAAATGCAATTGGAGAGCAAGAGTATAATCCACATTTATTTAGATATCCAGGAGGATACAAAGGTGGAAAATATGAAAAAATTAAACAAGAATCAGAAATATTATTAGACCAGAATGGAGTTGTGCATGTAGACTGGAATGCGTTAACTTCAGATTCCGCTGGTAAAACAACTCCTGAGGAATTCATTGCTGAAATTGACAAATATGCACCAAAACACAATAGTGTTGTACTTTTGATGCATGATGCTGGAAATAAGCAAACCACAGCAGAAGCATTGCCACAAATAATTTCATATTTTAGAGAAAAAGGATATGAATTTGAGAATTTTTATAGTATAATTAAATAGATTGTAAAAGAAAGAGGAAAAACATGTATTTAATAGTAGGACTTGGAAATCCAGATACAGAATATGATAATACAAGACATAATATGGGATTTAATGCAATAAACGGAATATCTGAAAAATATAATATTAAGCTAAAAAAAAATAAATTTCAAGGATTATTTGAAATAGGAGAAATTGAAGGCCAAAAAGTAATTATAGTAAAACCACAAACATATATGAATTTAAGTGGTAATTGTGTAAAAGAAATAGTAGATTTTTATAAAATAGAAAAAGAAAATATTATTATAATATATGATGATATGGATATAGAACCAGGAAAAATAAAGATAAGGAAAAAAGGAAGCAGTGGAGGTCATAACGGAATTAAATCCATAATTCAAATGTTAGGAACTGACCAATTTTCTAGAATCAGAATTGGGATTGGAAAACCGGAGCACAAAGGTGATGAAATTAATTATGTGATAGGTCCAATTCCTAATGAAGAAAAAAAATTACTTATGCAAGGTGTTGAAAAAGCAGAAAAAGCATTAATAGAAATATTAAAAAATGGCATAGATATTGCTATGAATAAATTTAACTAAACAATAAAGGAAGGACAAATGAAATGATAGAAGTAATTATAAATAAGCAACAAGAAAACCAAATAATTTGTTTGGTGGAAAATGGAAAACTAATTGAAGTTTATAACGAAAATAAAAAAAGTAAAAAAGCTAGAAATGAAGGAAATATTTATTTAGGCATAGTTAAAGACATTATTCCGGGAATGCAAGCAGCATTTATAGACATAGGAACAGAAAAAAACAGTTTTATACATGTAAAAGATGTTGTACCACAAGTAGATGAAAAGACAGAAGAAAAAGATGAAAATTTAAAAATAAAAGATGTCGTAAAAACAAACCAAAAATTATTAGTTCAAGTGCAAAAAGATAGTAATGATAAAAAAGGTGCTAGAACAACAACACATATAAAACTAACAGGAAAATATATTATATTAATGCCAAATACGAATATTATAACAATTTCACAAAAAATTACAGAACCAAAAGAAAAAGATAGATTACTAGATATAGTTAAGAAAAACTTACCAGAAAACATGGGAGCAATAGTAAGGACAGCAGCAGAAAAGAAAAAAAGTGATGAGATAAATGAAGATTTAAAAAGATTGAAAGACAAATGGAACAAAATATTAGAGCGATTTAATAAAAGTAAAGGAAAACCGGAGTTATTATATGAAAGTTCTACAATTTTAGAAAAAATGCTTTTAGATCTTACAAAAAATAAAATAGAAAAAATAATAGTAAATGATAAAAAGGAATATGAAGAAATAAACAAAAAACTAGAAACTTTACAAGAAAAAAATATCAAACTTGAATTAGACAAAAACAATAATTTATTTAAAAGATATGAGATAGAAAAACAAATAGAAAAATCTCAACAAAGAAAAATATGGTTGAATTGTGGTGGATTTATTACTATAGATTTAACAGAAGCATTAGTTGCAATTGATGTAAATTCAGGAAAATTTACTGGAAAAAGTACACTAGAAGACACAGTTTATAAAGTAAATTATGAAGCAACTATAGAAATAGCAAAACAATTAAGATTAAGAGATATAGGTGGAATAATCATAATAGACTATATAGATATGAAAAAACAAGAAAACAAAGATAAAATAGAAAAATTATTAAAAGATGTATTAAAAAATGATAGAGCAAAAACACAAGTAGAAGGATTTACAAAACTAAATCTAATGGAAATGACACGTAAACATATATGTAGTCACAATAGTTAGTAATAGCTGAAAGAAGAGGTAAAAATGAAAGTAGGATTTGTATCACTAGGATGTAGTAAAAACTTAATAGATACAGAAATCGTTATAGGGCATTTTAAAAAACATAACTATGAAATTGTAAATAATCCAGAAAAAGCCGATATAATTATTATAAATACATGTGGTTTTATAGAATCTGCAAAAGAAGAAGCGATAAATACAATATTAGAAATGGCAGAATATAAAAAGAAAAAATGTAAGTATTTAATAGTTATTGGATGCCTTGTACAACGCTATTATAAAGAGTTAAAAAAAGCTCTACCAGAAGTAGATTTATTCATAAAAATAGATGAATATGATTACTTATGGGAAAAAATTGAAAAATTAATAAAAGAAAATATTGTAGAAGAAAGTAAAACTAATACAAGTAATAAAATCACAGAAATTCGACCACTTCCTATGCCAAGATGTGAAGAATTCTTAGATAGAGTAATAACAACAGGAGAAAACTTTGCATATTTAAAAATAGGAGAAGGATGTAGTAATAGATGTACATATTGTGCAATTCCATATATTAGAGGACCATTTGTAAGTAGAAAAATGGAAGATATAATTGAAGAAGCAAAAATGCTTGTAAAAAAAGGAATTAGAGAAATCATAGTTATTGCACAAGATACAACAAAATATGGAATAGATATTTATGGAGAACCTAAATTACCAGAATTATTACAAAAAATATCAGAAATACCGGAAGTAAAATGGATTAGATTTTTATATTCTTATCCAGAAGGTGTTTCAGATAAATTAATTGAAGTAGTAAAAAACAATGAAAAAATTTGTAAATACTTTGACATTCCAATTCAACATATATCTAATAGAATGTTGAAAATGATGAATAGGAAAACAAGTAAAGAAGAAATAGAAGAACTTTTAGCAAAAATAAGAAAAGAAATTCCAAATGTAGTATTAAGAACAAGTTTAATGGTTGGATTTCCAGGAGAAACTGAACAAGATTTTAAGGAATTATATGAATTTGTCCAAAATGCGAAATTTGACAAATTAGGTACATTTATGTATTCTAAAGAAGAAGGTACTCCTGCATCAAGAATGCAAAACCAAATAAATGGAAACACAAAAAGATCAAGATATAATAAAATAATGAAAATTCAACAAAAAATATCAAATGAGAATTTACAAAATAAAATTGAACAAGAAGTAGAAGTACTAATAGAAAATAAGACATTTGATGGAAAATATTTTGTTGGAAGAACAAAACAAGATGTACCAGACATAGATGGATTAATCTATATAAAAAATAATGATAAAGAATTAATGAACCAATTTGTAACAGCAAAAATAGTAGATGTAAAAGAATATGACTTAATTGGAAAATTAATTTAAGAGGAGGTTTTATTATGGAAGAAAACAAATCTGCACAATATACATTTGGACCAGAAGAAAAACAAATACTAGCAATATTAGATTCTTTTGAACAAGAATTACAAGCAAGATTACAAGAAAATAATGGAGAAGTAGAAAATATAAAATATTATGAAAAATTTAAAATGGGAGATATAGATTTTAATAATATTTTTATTACTACAGAAAAAGATGCAGAAGGAAATTTTACATTCCATGTTTATAGTGGAAGTTCTTCAAATGAAATCTTAGCAGTTGATAAAGATGGAAAAGTTTCTTCAATAATACCAGAATTAGAAGCATATTTATCTAATATAAATTTAGAAGAAGTTATAGCAGAAAATGAAAAAGAGCCAGGACGTTTAAAAGGTATTTCAGAAAAAATGACTCCTGAAGAAGTAAAAGAAATGCTTGAAGGAAAAGAAAAAATAGTAGATGAGGAAGAACAAGAAACTGATGAGCAACAAGAAGATAAAGGAGAAACAACGGAAGAAAAAATAAAAAAAGATCTTGAAGAACAAGGCGAAGATTTAGAAATCTCAAATTATAGAAAAATAAAAGATAAAAACGTTGCTGAGAGAATGCCACAAGTATTTGGAAATTCAGAAGAAAATGGTATAGCATATTCTAATAAATTAAATAGATTTGTAATGTTAACAAATGTAAATGGCAAATTTAAAATAAATGATAATGTTGAGCCAGCACAAACAGCTTGGAAAACAATAATTAGTATAGATGAAAATGGTGAGAGTATAGAAAAAAGAGTTCCACATGCACTAATGGAGACAAGTAATGATAAACAAGAAATTGCAATAACATATGGGCCATATGGAGAAATTGATATAGAAACAGTTGAAGTATTACCTTGTGACGAAAGAATTGCAAGAGGAGTTAGGATGCAAGGAGAAGATGCTACACAAGAAGAAAGTTATCAAATTAGAAATGAATTTGAAACAGAAGGAACTGAGTATTCTCATGAATTAGCACATCAAGTAAATGAAGTAGAAAATGCACAAAGAGATAGTGGACAAGTAGATATGAATATTACAGAAGAAGATTATATACCAAATACTCAAAAAACTTGGGGAGAACTTGTTGACGAAACAGGAGAATCATTAGTAAAATTGGTAGAGAGATATAATAGAGAAATGCAAAAACCAGATGCAGAACCTAAAAAGGTAGTAGAAACAATAGAAGCTGATTATGGTGCCATTTCACATGAACACACACACTAATTGGAGGTAAAATATGTTCATAGAACAATTACTATTTATAACAATTGCTTTTGGAATATTCATATATATTTTTTATAAATTAATAAAAACAAATGATACTAAATATGTTCCAATATTAGCTTTAGAAGCATTAGGAATAGGTATAAAATTTATAGAAGTTTGTTTTGGAAAAGAAATAAATATATTCACAGGAATAATAACATATACACTATCAATATTACTTCCAATTGGAATTATATGCATTGAGAAAACAAATGGAAATATAGCAGAAAACTTTTATATTATTTTAGCAAAGATTTATTTAGTATTTGGAAACAACAAAAAAGCAAAAAATATATTAATAAAACTTGTAACAGATAAACCAGAAAGTTATTTAGGCCACAAATTATTAGCAGAAATATATGAAAAAGAAGGTGGACAAAGAAAAGCTGTAGATGAATATGTTCAAGCAATTGATATTAATAAAAAAGACTATTTATCATGCTATAAGATAGCAAATCTATTAACAGACTTAGACAAAAAAGATGAAGCAATAGAAATGCTTGGAAATTTATTAAGCAAGAAACCAGACTATATTGAAGCAACAATTGCTTTAGGAGATTTATTGATAGAAAAAGAAGATTATAAAGAAGCTGTAAATATATATTCAGAAGCTTTAAAATACAATCCTACAAGCTATGATTTAAATTACAATTTAGGAATAGTATATACAATGCTAAATGACTTTCAAAGTGCAAAAGTTAGCTATGAAAAGGCGGCTGAACTAAACTCTATAGCATATAACACAAAATATAGTTTAGCAGAAATAGCACTTATTTATAAAGAGTTAGAAGAAGCAGAAAAATACTTTTTACAAGCAACTGAAGACGAAGAGTTATGTGCAGATGCCTATTTAGAACTTTCAAAAATATATCTTATAAAAGGTGATAAAGAAAAAGCAATTCAATATGCTAATGTTGCAATACAAGAAGAGCCAAAAAGAATTGTTGAAAAAATACAAAAAGATGTTGCGTTTGCTACAATAATTACAAAATTATCAATACCATTTAACTTAGATGTAGAAGAAGAAAAGCCACGAAAATTAACTAAAAAAGAAAAGATTGCAAAAGAACATTTAGAGCAAATGGTAGAGATTACAAAAAAAATAGGATATAGTGATGTGAAAATTGAAAAACAAGGAAAAACATCACTAAACTTAGAAGAGGAAAAACAACATCAAAAAGAAAGAGAAGAATAATTCATAAAAAATTGCAAATTTAATATAATAATACTAAGACATTTATATTAAGGAGGACTAGACAAATATGAAATTTGCAATTATAGGTGGAGATTTAAGAATAATAAAATTAGCAGAAATGCTTGCAAAAGATGCTCTTGAAGTATATACTTATGGATTAGAAAAAGCAAAAGAATTAAAAGACATGCAAAATATTATAGAATGTGATACTATTGAAAATGCAATACAAGAAGCTGAAATTATAGTTGGTCCAATTCCTATCTCAAGTAATGGAGAAACAGTAAATACACCATTTGGAGAAAAAGAGCTAACAATAAGAGAAATGTTTGACCATATGAAAACAAGGACAATTATAGCAGGAGCGATATCTCCTAAAATTCAAGAAATAGCAAAACTAGATGAAATTAATATTATAGACATAATGGAAAGTGAAGAATTAGCAATATTAAATACAATAGCAACTGCTGAAGGAACAATTCAATTGGCAATAGAAAATACAGATAGAATATTACATGGCAGTAGAGTATTAGTATTAGGATTTGGAAGAATAGGAAAAGTGCTTGCAAGAAAATTAATAGGATTATCTGCTGTAGTAACTTGTGCTGCAAGAAAAGATGAAGACTTTGCATGGATTCAAGCATATGGATATAAAGTTACAAATATCAATAATATAGGAAAAGACTTAAAACAATATGATATAATAATAAATACAGTACCACATTTAATTCTAACAGAAAAAAGATTAGAATATGTAAAAGACAATGTATTATTAATAGATTTAGCATCAAATCCAGGTGGGATAGATAGAAATGTAGTAAAAGAAAGAAAATTAAAATTTATTTGGGCATTATCACTACCAGGAAAAGTAGCGCCAACAACATCTGCGGAATTTATTTATAATATGGTTTTAAAAGTATCTAAAAATATAAAGGATTATTCTTAGACTTTTAAAGAATAGTCCTAAAAAATTAAAAATGTACATAAGAAAGGAGAATTTATTGTGGAAATATATCAAGCAATAATTTTAGGAGTAGTACAAGGAGTAACAGAATTACTACCAATATCAAGTTCTGCACATTTAAACTTAATACCATGGATATTTGGCTGGGAAATGCCAGAAAGTTTTGATGTTGCATTACACTTAGGAACATTACTTGCAATAACAATATTTTTCTTTAAAGATTGGCTAGGACTAATCAAAGGAGGATATGAGCAAGTAGTAAAAAAGAAAAAATCAACAGAAGGAAAAATATTTTGGTACATAGTAGCTGTAACAATTCCAACAGGAATAGTAAGCTTAATATTAGATAAATTTTCTGAATTTATATGTGATAAATTTGGAATAGAAATGATATTAATCGCAGTAGCATTAATCGTATTAGGAATATTGCTATACGTAGTAGACAAAAAATCACCTTCTGAAACTAAATATGAAGACATGACATTTAAACAATCATTTTTAATAGGAATTTCTCAAGCAATCGCAGCGGCTTTTCCTGGAACATCAAGATCTGGAATAACAATGACTGTAGCAAGAGCATTAAAAGTTGATAGAGAAAGTGCTGCAAAATATTCATTCTTATTATCAACACCAATAATTTTGGCTGCTGTTTTAGTAAGTATAACTGATTTTGAATTTACACTTGCCTTTTTCATGGGGGTATTATTCAGCTTTTTAGTAGGATTATTTGTAATAAAATTCTTATTAAATTATTTAAAAAAAGGAAGCTTCAAAATATTTGCTATTTATAGAGTTGTATTAGGAATTATAGTAATTGCAATGACATTAATAAGATAGCAAAATGACATTTAGTGCTGGTTCTCTTTTGCCATTTTGCCACAGGGACGTTCCTTGGTGGCAAATTAGCATTTGGTGCCGGTTCTTTTTTGTCATTTATTTAAATAGTCATATTTACTACCAAAAGTATTTACTGTAATATTTCTATAATTTTCATTTTCATAATCTTTTTCAAAAGAAATTTTTATATAGTCATTAGGCAAAGCACTTTCAACGATTTCTCCCCATTCAATAATGCAAATACCAGAAGAAAAATATTCTTCACCACCAATTGCATAAAATTCATCAACATCTTCTAAACGATACACATCAAAATGATAAATTGTGATTTTATCGTTTTTATATTCATTCACTATTGTAAAAGTTGGGCTTGAAAGTTCATTTTCTAATCCAAAATATTTCAAAAATCCTTCTGTAAACTTTGTTTTACCTGCACCAAGTTCACCAGAAAGAACAATAATATCTCCTATTTTTAATTTACTTGCTAAATTATATGCAAAATCCATAGTTTCGGTTGAACTGTGAGATGTAAATTTGTAAGTATTCATAAAATTCCCTCCTACAATATTTTAACCGAAAACTATGGATTTGTAAACCTTTTTATGAGTTTTTGGAATTACACATTTTTTCATATTCCTTACACTTGATTTTGTAATCCATTTGCATACATAAATATTTATAATATGAATATGCTTGTTCATATTGCATAATTGGATTAAACATTGGGTCTTTATACATATCATTTAAACCATTATCTATCCCATCTAATTGTGAATATGGTGAAAAATCAGAATTTCTTTCCATAAAAACCTCCTTTATATATGTATATTAAAAAAATAAAAAAAAAATGAATTTTAAATAAAAAATACGTAGACTGTATAATGTTTTTTAAAGATAAGTGAATGAAAAAATTATTTTGTTATTTTTTTTAATACTTGCTTAAATACATTCTATAAAACGATTGACAAAACTCACAAAATGATGTAAAATATATACCAATGAAATAGCTATTATCAAGAGTGGTGTAGAGAACAGGCTCGAAGAAACCACAGCAACCTGAGTAATCAAGGTGCTAAAACCTGCAAAGCATGTAGCTTTGAATGATAATTAAAAATAGATTATCAAACTCTGTTACATAAAGTAACAGAGTTTTGTTATAATGTAGTAATAAAAATAGTAGAAAGAGGTATAAAAAATGAAAAAATATTATTTTACATCAGAAAGTGTAACAGAAGGGCATCCAGATAAATTGTGTGATTACATTTCAGACACAATATTAGATGAAGCACTAAAACAAGACAAATATTCAAGAGTAGCAGTAGAAACATTTGCATCAGCAAACAAAATAACAATAGCAGGTCAAATAACATCAAATGCAGAGCTAGACATAGAACAAATTGTGAGAAACAGAATAAAAGAAATCGGATATGATAATGCAGAATTAGATATAGACTACGCAACATGTCAAATTGATATAAATATTACTAAACAAAGTTCAGATATTGCACAAGGTGTTGATGTTGGTGGTGCTGGAGACCAAGGAATAATGTTTGGCTATGCTTCAGATGAAACAGAAGAATATATGCCATTTGCAATTTCAATGGCACATAAATTATCAAAAAGATTAACAGAAGTACGTAAACAAGGAATAATTCCATATTTAAGACCTGACGGAAAAACACAAGTAACAGTTGAATATATTGATGGTAAAGTCAACAGAATAGATACAATTTTAATATCAACACAACATATAGCAGATATTGATATGGAAACATTGAAAAAAGATATAAAAGAAAAAGTAATAAATGATGTAATTCCATCAAAATTTTTGGATGAAAAAACAAAATACTATATAAATCCTACAGGAAGATTTGTAATAGGTGGACCTTTAGGAGATACGGGACTAACTGGAAGAAAAATAATTGTTGATACATATGGAGGATATGCACGTCATGGTGGAGGAGCATTTTCTGGAAAAGATGCAACAAAAGTTGACCGTAGTGCAGCATATATGTTACGTTTTATAGCCAAAAATATTGTTGCAAATGGATATGCAAAAAAATGTGAGTTACAAGTAGCTTATGCAATAGGTGTTGAAAAGCCAATGTCAGTATTTATAGATACATTTGGAACAAATGCAATTCCAGAAGATAAAATTCTAGAAATTATAAATAGAAATTTTGATTTATCTCCAAAAGGAATTATAAACTACTTAGGATTACGTGAACCAATATTTACAAAAACAACTAATTATGGACATTTTGGAAAACCAGACTTACCATGGGAGAAAAAAATTGAATTAAAATAAAAGAAACATAATTTAATATAAGTCATATAATAGCCATAAGGAGGAATAGAGTATGGAGAATTTTATTATAAATTCACTACTATGGACATTTGCTCTTTATGGTTTATTTGAATTTGTTAGACAAATTATAAATCTATGTACATATATAAATTTAAAAGAAGATGGGATTTATATTATTATAGCAGTGAAAAACCAGGAGGAAAAAATTGAAGGTTTTTTGCGCTCGAGTTTATTTAGAATTTTGTATGGAAAAGAAGATAATGTGAAAGATATAATTATTACAGATTTAGGCTCTACTGATAATACAAAAGAAATCATAAATAGAATGTCAATAGATTATGAATGTGTTAAAGTCTCAAGTTGGAAAGATTGCAAAGATATAATAGATAATATTGAAGAAAAAGAATAATAATCAAAATAAATTCTTGATATTTGTCTTTCTTTATTGTAGAATATATTTATAAATTTTTATTAAAGAAAGGAAGTCAAAAGATGAAAAAAGAAGTATTAATAAAAAGAATTGCATTATTAATAGTGCTTATTGTTATTGTATCACTAATAGTAGCATTTTTTGTTACAAGAAATAAAAATAATGAAGAACAATTAAATGAACAGGAAAACTTACAAATTGAAAAAAATGGTGCAAGTAAAGAATATAACGGAATTAAATTTTTAAATTTAAAAATGGAAGACACAGAAGATTCAGAAACATGTAATCTAATTATCACTATAAAAAATGAATCAGAAAATCAAATAGAAGAACAAATGTTAGATTTAGTATTTTTGAATGAAAATTCAGAAGAGGTACAACGTTTTGCTATAATGGTACCAACTTTAGATGCAGGTGTAGAAACAGAGGTAACAGCAATTGTTTCTAAAGAATTAAAAAATTCATATGATTACAAAATAGAAAAATCAACACAACCAGTTGGAGAAGAAGTTGTTGAAGGAGAAGAAACAACAGAAACAGCTGAATAGCAAAAAAAATAATAGGTTTCAAAAGTCAAAATGGCAAAAAAGAACCGGTACCAAATGTCAAAATTATCGGAGGCGTAAATTGGAAGAAATAGAAGGAGTACTAACAGAAATAATATACCAAAATGAAGTAAACAGTTACACAGTAGGTATATTTGAAACAGAAGACGAACAAATTACTATAGTAGGATATCTACCATTTATAAGTAAAGGAGACACATTAAAACTATTAGGAAAATTTGTAGAACACAAAGACTATGGAGAGCAATTCAAAATAGAAACCTTTGAAAAATTGATGCCTCAAACACTAGGAGCATTAGAAAACTATTTAGCAAATGGAAATATAAAAGGAGTAGGACCTGCAACAGCAAGTAAAATAATACAATTATTTGGAGAAGAAACAATACATATTTTAAAATATGAACCTATTAAATTAGCACAAATAAGGGGAATTAGTAAAGAAAAAGCACTAGAAATATCAGAAAGTTTTGTAGAAAACTGGGAAGTATGGCAGATAGTAGGATTTCTTGAAAGGTTTGGAATAGGTGCAGAAAATGCAAAAAAGGTATATGATTTATTAGGGGTAAATGCAATTTCAGAAATAGAAGCAAATCCTTACATATTAATAGATATTTCAAGAGGAGTAGACTTTAAGCAAATAGACAATATGGCAATAAAACTTGGAATAGAAAGAGAAAATCAAAAAAGAATAAAAAGCGGGATAAAATATGCTTTAATAAGAATAACATATAATGGACATTCATGCACATTAGAAACAAATTTGATAGAATATGTTAAACAATTATTAGGTGTAAGCCAAGACAGTATAGAAGAAGGAATAATAAACTTAAAAGCAAATGATGAAATTGTAGTAGAAGACAGAGATGGAGAACATTGGGTATATTTATATACCTTTTATAATGCAGAAAAACAAATAGCAGAAAGAATAACTAAACTAAACAATGCAAAAAATGTTAAAAAAATTTCAAATATAGAAAAAGAATTAAAAATTGTAGAAAAAGAAACAGATATGTTCCTATCAGAAAAACAAAAACAAGCAATAAGAGAAATAAATGACAATAATGTTACAATAATTACAGGTGGACCAGGAACAGGAAAAACTACAATAATAAAAACAATATTAGAAATATATAAAAGAAAAAAATACAAAACAATTTTATGTGCGCCAACAGGAAGAGCAGCAAAAAGAATGACAGAAACAACTGGGGAAGAAGCAAGTACATTACATAGATTACTAGAAATAGGAAAAGTAGATGAGGAATCACTATTCAAAAAAGACAATGAATATAAAGGTGCTCCAATAGATGCAGACATAATAATAGTAGATGAAGTTTCAATGGTAGATATGTTTGTAATGAGTTACTTATTAGACTGTATTTATTTGGGAACAAAATTAATATTAGTAGGAGATTGTGATCAACTTCCATCTGTTGGACCAGGAAGTGTACTAAAAGATTTGATTTCATCAGAAAAGATAGTAACTGTTCATCTTGATAAAATATTTAGACAAGCTGCAAAAAGTAAGATAATAGTAAATGCACATAGAGTTAACAATGGAAAAACATTTATAGAAAAAGATTCACCAGAATTAGAAGAAGACTCAAAAGAAGACTTTTTCTTTATAAAAGAAAATAATCAAGAAAAAATTTTAGAACAAGTACTTTCACTATGTAATGGACGCTTACGAAAATTTGGAGATTATGACTTTTTTGAAAATATACAAGTTCTAACACCAACCAAAAAAGGAATGTTAGGAACAAAAGAATTAAACAAAGCATTACAAAATGAATTAAATCCACATAGAGAAAATGAACCAGAAAAGAGTAGTATGGGAGCAGTGTTTAGAATTGGTGACAGAGTAATGCAAATAAAAAATAATTATGATATGTACTGGGAAAGAAGAATAGATGACAGTATAGAAGTTGGAAATGGTATATTTAATGGTGAAATAGGAACAATAACTAATATAAATGAAAAAGAAAAAAATATAAGAATAAAATTTGATGATGATAAAGTATGTTGGTATGAATTTAACGAACTAGAACAAATAGAACATAGTTATTGTATTACAATACATAAAGCTCAAGGAAGCGAATTTGATGTTGTAATAATGATTATTCCACAAACAGCTCCAATGTTATTAACAAGAAATTTATTATATACAGGTTTAACAAGAGCAAAAAAATTATTAATAGTTATAGGAAATGCACAGATTTTAGATTATATGCTAAAAAATACAGATAGCAAAAAAAGAAACACAGGACTTGAATATAAATTACGTCAAACTAATATCTAAAAATGTATAAAATATCCACAAATTGCGAACAATAATGGAAAAACGCAAGGAGTGGATTTTTTTTGAAAAAAACAAATAAAAACACATATCCTATACCACAGATGTTAGACAATTATGCAATAATAAAAAATGTATATAATTTGCTAAATGAACATATAAAACTAGGAATAAGCATACATCCAGCAGGAGAATGGATATTAGATAATTTTTATATAATAGAAGAAACGGTTAAACAAATTCAAAAAGAAATTACTTTAAAAAAATATAAAAATTTTCCTATAATAGAAAATGAAAAATATGCTGGTTATGCAAGAATATATGCATTAGCAATAGAAATTGCTATATCAACAGATAATGCAATAACAAGTGAAAAATTAGAAAAATATTTACAAGTATATCAAACAATGGAAACACTTAATATGGAAGAAATCTGGAATATAGGAGTTTTTTTAGAAATAGCAATAATACAAAATATAGCAGAAATATGTAAAAAAATAGAGAGTGCTCAAATACAAAAATATAAAGTAAAAAGTATAATAGAAAGATTAGTAGAAAAAAAGTCTAAAAATGAAATACAATTTGACCAATCAATTGGAACAAAATTAAAAAATAATGAATTTAAAAATGTAAAATATCCATTTATAGAATATATGTCATATTCTTTAAAAAAATATGGAAAAAAAGCACATGCATATTTAAACATTTTAGAAGAAGAAGTTGAAAAGACAGGAATAACAGTATCTGAAGCAATACAAAAAGAACATTTAGATATAGCAATTAGAAAAATATCTATGGCCAATTGTATTACAAGCATAAAAAAAATACAAAGAATTAATTTTTTAGAAATATTTGAAAACATAAATGGAGTAGAAAAAATACTATGCAAAGATCCTGCAGGAATTTATGAAAAAATGGAATATAAAACTAAAGAATATTATAGAAATAAAATCAAAGAAATTGCTAAAAAGACAAAAATGTCAGAAATATATATAGCAAAAAAAACGATAGAATTATGTGAAAAAAACGAAAATAACATTAAACAAAAACATATAGGATATTATTTAATAGATGAAGGGAAAGAACAATTATTTCAAAAATTAGAATTTAGTCAAAAGATAATGAAAAACAAAACAAAAACAGTAATATATATTTTATCAATAATCATTCTAACACTTTTAATATCTATAATTATACCAAAAATGCTAATAGACACTTTAGTCTCTGGAATTATACTAACTATTGCACTAATAATACCAGTTTCTGAATTTGTAATACAAATAATTCAATATATCTTAGGAAAAATAGTCAAACCAAAACTAATTCCTAAAATGGATTTTGCAGAAGGTATAGACGAAGAAAATGCCACATTTGTAGTAATACCAACAATAATAAAATCAAAAGAAAAAGTCGAAAAATTATTTAGAAAACTTGAAGTTTACTATTTAGCAAATGAAAGTGAAAATTTGTATTTTGCATTATTAGGTGATTGTTCAGAAAGTGATCAAAAAGAAGAAAAATTCGATAAAGAAGTTGAAGAAGCGGGAATAAAATTAGTTGAAAAATTAAATCAAAAATATCCAAATTCTAAATTTCCAATTTTCTCTTTTTTATATAGAGAAAGAAAATATAATAATGGTGAAGAAAAATATTTAGGATGGGAAAGGAAAAGAGGATTATTAACACAATTCAATGAATACATTCTAAAACACGAAAGAAATAAATTTAAAATTAATACTATAGACCAACAAATTCTACCACAAATAAAATATGTAATTACATTAGATGCAGATACTGAATTAATATTAAATTCTGCATTTGAATTAATTGGGGCAATGGCACATATTCTAAATAAACCAGAAATTGATGAAAACAAAAATATAGTAGTAAAAGGACATGCTCTAATGCAACCAAGAGTAGGAATAAACTTGGATATTAGTAATAAAAATCTATTTACTAAAATATTTGCTGGAGCAGGAGGAATTGATAATTATACAAATGCAATATCTGATGTCTACCAAGATAATTTTGATGAAGGCATATTCACAGGAAAAGGAATTTATGATGTAGAAATATTTTCAAAAGTCTTAAAAAATGAAATACCAGAAAACACAGTATTAAGTCATGACTTATTAGAAGGAAGCTATTTAAGATGTGGACTTGTAACAGACACAATGTTAATGGATGGATATCCTACAAAATATGCAAGTTTTATGAATAGATTATCAAGATGGACAAGAGGAGATTGGCAAATAACAAAATGGCTTACAAGTAAATTAAATATATTATCTAAATTCAAAATTTTTGATAATTTAAGAAGAAGTTTATTTGAAATATCAATTATTATATTACTTATATGTGCAATTGTATTTAATTCAAATATATTATATATAGGATTTGCAATTTTTATTGTACTTGAACCATTTATATTAGACATGATGAGCTTGGCTTTTTCAAGAAAAGAAGGAGAAAAAAAGCAAAAAACATTTACTCCACATATCACAGGATTTAAAGGGGCAATATATAGAGCAATACTTACACTTGGTTGTTTGCCACATAAGGCATATACCCAATTTGTATCAATAATAAAAACAATTTACAGAAAATATTTCTCGCATAAGCATTTATTAGAATGGTTAACATCAGAAGAAGCTGATAAACAGTCAAAAACAGGTATCACAAACTATTATAAAATGATGTATTTTAATTTAATATTAGGTTTAATATTTATTGCTTTAGCACCAATTAAAAACAATATTTTGTTAGCAATACTTGGAGTTTTATGGATTATAACACCATATATAATGTATAAAATAAGTATAATAGATGAAGAAACAAGTAAAGTTAAAGAATTAAGTGAAAAAGAAAAAGAATATGTAAAACAAATTTCTGAAAAAACATGGCAGTTTTTTAAAGATTATTTGACAGAAGAAAATAATTATCTAATTCCAGATAATGAACAAGAAGATAGAAAACCTAAAGTAGTACCAAGAACATCATCAACAAATATTGGATTATCATTATTAGCAGTTATATCAAGTTATGATTTAAAATTTGAAAGCTTAAAAAACACTATTGAATTATTATCTAAAATTATAAATGTAATATATGAACTACCAAAATGGAATGGTCATTTATATAATTGGTATAATATAAAAACAAAAACACCACTAATTCCAAGATATATCTCAACTGTAGATAGTGGAAATTTACTTGGATATATGTATACAACAAGAGCATTTTTATACGAAATTTTAGAAGAACCAGAGATTTCAAAACCAGAAATAGAAGAATTAATAAACAAACTAACACAGACGATAGAAGAAACAGATTTTGAAAAATTATATAGTAAAGAACAACGTTTATTTTCAATAGGGTTTAATGTAGAAGAAAATAAACTTACTGATTCATATTATGATTTATTAGCTTCAGAAGCTAGACAAGCAAGTCTAATAGCAATAGCAAAAAAAGATGTACCAGCAAAACATTGGAATAATCTAAGTAGAACATTAACATTATTAAAGAAATATAAAGGATTAATTTCATGGTCTGGTACAGCATTTGAATATTTAATGCCAAATATAAATATTCCAACATATAAAGGAAGTTTATTGGATGAATCTTGTAGTTTTTTAATAATGAATCAAAAAGAATATAGTAGTAAATTAGGAATACCATGGGGAATTTCAGAATCAGCATTTAACTTAAAGGACTTACATTCAAATTATCAATATAAAGCATTTGGAATACCATGGCTTGGACTAAAAAGAGGACTTGCAGATGAAATGGTAACATCAAGTTATGGTTCAATATTAGCAATAACAGAAAAACCAAAAGAGGTTGTAAATAATTTAAAAATCTTAGAAAAAGAAGGAATGTATAATAAATATGGTTTTTATGAATCAATAGATTATACACCTGAAAGATTATCAAAAGGGAAAAAATATGAGCCAGTAAAAACATATATGGCACATCATCAAGCATTAATATTGCTATCAATTAACAATTTATTTAATGATAAGATTTTTCAAAAAAGATTTGTAAGAAACCCAGAAATTGAAGCAATAACTATTCTTTTACAAGAAAGAATGCCAGAAACATTTATTATAACAAAAGAAAATAAAGAAAAACCAGAAAAAATAAAATATCATGATTATGAAAATTATAGTATAAGAGAATATCACAAAATAGATGAAAGAGCTATAAGAGGAAATGTAATAGGAAATGAGAAATACACAGTAACAATAAATCAAGAAGGAGATGGAGTTAGTAAATTTGATGATTTGTATATAAATAGATATAAGAAAACAGATGATTATAAACAAGGAATATTCTTCTATATTAAAGATATTCAAACAAACGAAATTTGGTCTGCAACAGGTGAAGACAATTGTGATAAATTTACAATTAGTTTTATGCCTGACAAAAATCAATTTGAAAAAGAAAGAGGAGAAGTTAAAACAAAACTAAATATAACTGTAGATGCAAATGAACCTGTTGAAATTAGAAGATTGGAAATTCAAAATAATTCATCAGAAGAAAAAATATTTGAAATAACAAGCTATTTTGAACCAGTATTATCAAAGAGAGAAGATGATTATGCACATCAAGCATTTAATAATTTATTTTTAATATATAAATATGATGAAAAAAAGAATGAGATAATAGTAAATAGAAAGAATAGAGAACCTTCTAAAAAGACTCTATATTTAGTTGCAAAAACTCAGACAAATTGTGAAAAAATAGGTGAAACAGAATTTGAAATAAATAAAGAAAAATTTATGGGAAGAAATAATATTAAAATTCCAAAAGCAATTCAAAATTCAAGTCCACTATCTAGAAAAATAGGACTTGCAACAGAAAGCATTTTAGCATTAAAAAACACAATAAAAGTTAAGCCAAAAGAAAAAGCCTATATTGATTTACTGATTTCTGTAGAATATAGTGAAGAAACAGCAATACAAAATCTAGAAAAATATAATGTTATGGAAAATGTTGCAAGAGAATTTGAAATAGTAAAAGCAAAAACAGAAGCAGAATCTAGATATCTAGAAATAAAAGGAAAAAGCTTGGATATATATCAGACTATTGCAGGTTATATAATTTTTGATAATCCTCTAAAAAAAGACTTAAAATTAGCATATAAAACATATGAACAAAAAGATTTATGGAAATATGGAATATCAGGAGATTTACCGATTATAACAGTTACAATAAAATATATAAATGACTTATATGTAGTAAAAGAAGTAATTAAAATGTATGAATTTTTTAGAACAAAAAATATTAAAATAGAACTTGTAATTATAGATGAAGAAAATTACAGTTATGAAAATTATATTAAAGATGAAATTGAAGGAGTTATTATAAGTAGTCAACTTTCATATTTAAAAAATATATATGGAGGAATATTTGTACTCTCAAAAAACGAAATGGATATACAAGATGTAAATCTAATAAAATTTGTTTCTGTTTTAGTTATTGACAGTCATTTAGGAAGTTTAGAAAATATCATAAAAGATATGGAAGAAGATGTATTAGATAATTATAGAATAGTTGAAAATTCAATAAAACAGGTTCCTGATGAGGATAAAACTGAAGAAGTTGATATATTAAATAGAGGAAATTTGAAATATTATAATGAATATGGTGCATTTTCTGAAGATGGAAAAGAATACAATATAAAGATTAATAAAAATATAAAAACACCAACTACATGGAGCCATATTTTAGCAAATGATAAATTTGGAACAATAGTAACAGAAAGTAATGGAGGATATACTTGGTATAAAAATAGTAGACTAAATAGAATAACAAGTTGGCATAATTGTAGTAGTGTAAACATACCTTCAGAAGCAATATATCTAAAAGATGAAGAAAATGGTAGAACATGGTCAATTACAGCTATGCCAAAACCTGATGAATTAAATTATAATGCGGTATTTGGTTTTGGATATGCAAAATTTATTCATTCAAGTGATGAAATTTTACAAGAGTTAGAAATATTTGTACCACAAGAAGATAGTGCAAAAATTAATATTATAACATTAAAAAACAAGTCTCCAAAAAAGAAAAAATTAAAAATTATTTATTATATAAAACCTGTATTAGGAGAAGACGAAATAAAGACAGATAGTTTTATAAAATTACAATATGAAGAAAATTCAAATATTCTTATTGCTAGAAATCTATTTAAAACAGATGGAATGGATAGTTTTGCATATATTTCAAGTAGTGAAAAAATATTGACATATACAGGAAACAGAAAAAGCTTTTTTGGAAAAGGTGGAATTTCAAATCCAAGAGCATTAGAACAAGTTAGATTAGATAATGATTTAGGTATAGGAAAAAGAAGCTGTATGGCAATAGAATTAGAAGTTGAAATAGAAAGTTTTTCAGATAAAAAGATATCAATAATGCTAGGAGGAGATGAGAATATTAATAATGCAAAAAATACAGCATATAAATATTCAAAAGTTTCAAATTGTAATATAGAATTAGAAAAAGTTAAAAACAAATGGAAAAACTTATTAGGAAGAGTTCAAGTAAATACACCATATGAGTCTTTAAATATAATGTTGAATGGTTGGACAATGTATCAAACAATTGTTAGTAGGTTGATGGGAAGAAGCGGTTTCTATCAATCTGGTGGTGCATTTGGTTTTAGAGATCAACTACAAGACACATTCTCATGTAAATATTTAGATTCACAAATTTTATATAATCAAATAATTAAACACAGTCAGCATCAATTCATAGAAGGAGATGTAGAACATTGGTGGCATGACGAAAATAATAGAGGAATAAGAACTAAATTTTCGGATGATTTATTATGGCTACCCTATGCAGTAGAACAATATATAAAATTTACAGGTGATTATAGTATTCTTGATGTTGAAATACCATATTTACAAGGTCCAGAGTTACAAAAAGATGAAAAAGAAAAATATGATGTTTATATACCAAGCAAAACTATAGAAACGATTTATGAACATTGTAAAAAAGCAATAAAAAGAGCATCTAATTTTGGTGAGAGAGGATTGCCTAAAATAGGCATAGGAGATTGGAATGATGGATTTAGTAATATAGGACCAGATGGAAAAGGAGAAAGTGTGTGGCTTGGATTTTTCCTATATAAAATATTGGCTGATTTTTGTGAAATTGCAAATAAAAAAGAAGATTATGAGGTTTCAAAAGAATATGAAAAAATAATGATTGAGCTAAAAAAGAATCTAAATCAAAATGCATGGGATGGTAGATGGTATAAAAGAGCTTTTGCAGACAATGGAGATGTATATGGCTCAATGGAAAATGAAGAATGTAAAATTGATAGCATTTCTCAAACATGGGCAATTATTTCTGGAGCAGGAGAAAAAGATAAAACAATTACTGCTATGGAAAGTTTAGAAAATCATTTGGTAGATATGGAAAATGGAATTATTAAATTATTAGACCCACCATTTGAAAAAGGAAAACTAGAACCAGGATATATAAAAGCATATTTGCCAGGAGTTAGAGAAAATGGAGGACAATACACACATGCTGCCATGTGGACAATTATTGCAGAAAGCATATTAGGAAATGGAGATAAAGCAGTTCAATGGTACAAAATGCTTACACCAATTGAACATGCAAGAACTAAAGAATCAGCAAATAAATATAAGGTAGAACCATATGTTATTTCAGCAGATATATATGGGACACAAAATCTTGCAGGAACAGGAGGATGGACTTGGTATACAGGTTCAAGCAGTTGGTATTTTATAGCAGGAATTCAATATATTCTTGGATTAAAAATTGAGCATAATGTAATGAGTATAAATCCTTGTATTCCGAAAGACTGGGATGGATTTAGTATAAGATATAAATTTTGTGAAAGCATTTACAACATCAAAGTTGCTAATATTAGTAGAAGTAATTCAGAAACTGTAAAAGTTGTGTTAAATGGAGAGAAGATAGAAAATAAAATTCCTCTTGATGGAAGTGGTAAAATTTATAATATAGAAGTAGAAATTTGACAAAAAAGAACCGGTACCAATTGTACCGGTTTTATATTTTAAAATTTATATTTTTTTACTTTATAACCAAAGAATACTACAGCTCCAATTAAAACTATGAAAGCTCCAATTAATATAGGATTACCTGCGTCAGGTAATGGGTCTGGTGCAATAGTATTATCAACTGGTGGATTTTCAGGTTTTGGATCTTCGGGTTTTGGATCTTCGGGTTTTGGTTCCTCAGGATCTGGATTGTCAGGGTCTGGATCTTCTGGTACAGTAACTTTAATTACTGGTGTAACATCTGAAGTTTTTTCTTGATCTTGGTCATCAAAATCTTTAAATGTTATATCTACTTTTTCGTTAGTATCTAAATTTTTGTCAATTATAGATGCATCATACTCATCTTTTAAAGTTAAATGATATTGTATAAAAGCAGTTTCACCAGAAGCTAATTTATCAATATGCCAAGTAATACTGTTTGTTTCTGGGTCTATTTCTGTAGAAACATTACTAACATCAATTCCTTCAACATAAGCCATTTCAAAGTTATCAACTATATATTGAGGAAAATAATCTACAATTGTAATATCTTTAAGTGATTTAGATTGTGGCATTAAGTCATTATATATTTTATTTGTAATTGTATCTGCTATTTCTTCATCTTGTATATTATAGAATTTTCCAATAGTTGGAGCTTCTTCTGTTCCAAAAACTAATCTAATAACATCACCATATGTATAAATATCTTCACCTGTTTGTCTAAAAGTGGCTTCTTCATTTTCAATACCAGTAAGCACTGTATAAACATCAATTCCTTGTAATGAAGTTAATGTGCTTTTTGTTCTATTGATTATATCTGTTAGACCATCATATGTTACTAAGTCTGAATTTCCAACTGCTACATTTGGAAGTCCGTCAGTAAGAATAATCATATATTTATTATTATCTTCAGAAGAAAAACAACTTTTTGCTAATTGTAAACCTGAGTCTAAATTTGTAAACTGTCCAGTACCTTCTATAGAGGAAATGCTATTTGTTAAAGTAGATAAATCACTTGTTAAATCGCAAACTTTCTGAGCATCTTGTGTTGTGCCAATTGAAATGGCCCTAGAATCTGGAATAGGTGGGTCTTGTTCAGGTGCAGTTGAAAATGTAACAACACCTATTTTTAAAGAACTATTGACTTTTAACAAGCTTTCTACTAACTTGTTTGCAGAATCTAATACAAGATCTTTTCTAGTTGTATTTTCTGAAACTTCAGTATCCATACTTTGTGAACTATCAATTACTAACATCATTTCACCTGTTGGAATTGTAATTTGTGAATTATTTGTAACCTTTAATTGTAAAGTTATTTGATGTTCATCTAACTTAGAAGAAATTATTTTTTTCTCAAAAGTAGCTTCATCATTTAGTTCAATTGTACAAACATTATCTTCAACAATTTCCATTGTAGTATCAACTGCTGATGCAGTTGTTGCAAATACATTTGTTGATATTAAAACAATTAATAAAAATGTTATAATTGTAAAACTTTTTTTCATTATAAAAACACCTCGTATTAATTGTAATATAAACCTAAAAAATTTGCAATGTTTAATCGAAAAAAATATAAAAAAAGAAGACTCCCTATGGGGGTCTTCTTATATGTCTAGAAGATTAGCAACATCCTCCTCTGTTACCACCACAGCAGCAACAAATTAAAAGTATAAGAATGATTATCCAGCAACAGTCATC
>CALXEV010000007.1 GCA_944387425.1 uncultured Clostridia bacterium | reverse complement strand
GAAGCCTTATATTCAATTGACGAAAAGAGCAAAATTAGAAAATCACATGAAAACCCAATTTTAAAACAAATATATGCGGAATATTTAGAGGCTCCAGGAAGCCACTTAGCTCATAAATTATTACATACACACTATGTAGAAAGACCAAAATATAATATAGACTAAAAAAATTACCATTGCTTGATATGAAAGAAGGGATGTTGGAGCAAGATGTTAGAACAAATCAATTCACCAGAGGACTTAAAAAAACTAACACTAAAGCAAAAAGAAGAACTTGCACAAGAAATAAGAGAATATATACTAGATGTTGTATCGAAAAATGGAGGACATTTAGCTTCAAATTTAGGAGTTGTTGAATTAACAATAGCTATACATTCTATATTTAATGTGCCAGATGACAAGATAATATGGGATGTTGGTCATCAAAGTTATGTTCATAAAATTTTAACAGGTAGGAAAAAAGAATTAAAAAATATAAGAAAATTAAATGGAATAGCAGGATTTCCAAAAACAAATGAATCAGAAGCGGATTGTTTTAATACAGGACATAGTAGTACATCAATATCAGCAGCTTTAGGAATGGCAAGAGCAAGAGACTTAGAGGGCAAAAATAATTCCGTAGTCGCAGTTATAGGTGATGGTGCTTTAACAGGAGGAATGGCATTAGAAGCTTTAAATGATGCAGGCTGTAGTAGGTCAAAAATAACAGTAATTTTAAATGATAACGAAATGAGTATATCTCCAAATGTAGGAGGATTAAACAAATTTTTGGGTAAATTAAGAACTAAAAGAGCATATACAAGAATAAATAAAATAATAAAAAGAGAAATTTCCAAAGTGCCTGTTATTGGAAAACCTATAGTCAAGCTAGTTCAAAATATAAAAAGAGCAATAATGCAACTAGTAATTCATAAAATGTATTTTGAAGATATTGGATTTACATATTTAGGCCCAGTAGATGGTCATAATATAGAAAAACTAGAGAGTATATTAACACTTAGTAAACAAGTAAATGGACCTGTTTTAATACATGTATTAACAAAAAAAGGTAAAGGCTATGAAATTGCTGAAAAAGAGCCAGATAAATATCATGCAACAGCACCATTTGATTTAGAAACGGGAAAAAGTAAAAAAGAAAAGAAAACAGACTATTCAAAAGTTTTTGGAAATAAACTAGTAGAATTAGCAAAGAAAAATCCAAAAATTGTAGCTATCACTGCATCAATGAAAGATGGAACTGGGCTTTCACAATTTCAAAAAGAATTTCCAAAGAGATTTTTTGATGTGGGAATAGCTGAACAACATGCTGTTACAATGGCTGCTGGAATGGCTATTGAAGGAATGTTGCCTGTAGTCCCTATATATTCATCTTTTTATCAAAGAGCTTATGACCAAGTAATACATGATGTTGCAATGCAAAATTTACCTGTAATAATGTGTGTAGATAGAGCTGGAGTTGTAGGTGCAGATGGTGAAACACATCAAGGAACTTTAGATATGGCATTTTTTAGACTTGTACCAAACCTAACAATTTTAGCACCAAAAGATTTTAAAGAATTAGAAGATATGTTAGAATTTGCAGTAGAGGGTAAAAGCCCAATTGTAATAAGATATCCTAGAGGTGGAGAAGATGAAGAAATAAAATTCCAAAAACATGAACAAATAAAGTTAGGACAAGCAGAAGTTTTGCAAAAAGGCAAAGATTTAAGTATAATTGCAATTGGAAAAATGGTAGCAAAAGCCATGAAAATAGCTAAAAAGCTAGAAAGTAATGGGACAAGTGTAGAGGTAATTAATGCAAGATTTTTAAAACCATTAGATGAAAAAACAGTAATAGAAAGCATAAAGAAAACAAAAAATGTTATTACAATTGAAGATGGCACAAGTATAGACGGATTAGGAACAGCAATAAAAGAACTAATTGTAGATAACAAATTAGATGGTATAGAAATGCGAGAATTTTCTTATCCTGATAAATTTATTCAACATGGTTCAGTACAAGAATTGGAAGATTTATATGGGGTAAGTGAAGAAAAAATTCTGTCAATCATTTTTGAAAATGTCTTAAAAAATTTTATTTATTAGCACTAAATTTTTATAGTTTAGTGCTAATATTTTTATGCGACATCTTCTAATCTGTGTTCTTGTTTTTTAACAAATTCTTCGAATGATTTTCCTTTCCAAGGGTGTATCATTCTAGGAATATAGATTTTTCTTTCTTTTGTTTTTTCGATTTCATCAAAATTTTCCGATTTTGCTTGTACTTCTGATATCTCTTCTAAAGCAAATATAGATTCATCTACTGTAGAAAATAATTGTCCATCTAGAGCTTTTATAACAATACATTTGGTTCCTTTATTAAAATAAATAGGGTTACCAATTTTATTAATAAATCTATAATATTTATTATTAAATTTTATAGAATGCCCACTATCAACTACTCTTTGACACAATACAGCTAAAGTTAAATTTATTTTTTCTTTAGAAGGTTGCTTTTCAAAGACAGATTTGTTATGATTAATACATAGAGCAAACTTGTTATTGTACTGAATTATAAATTGTTTTAAGAACTCGTTAGCTTCGTCAATGGTGGTGATTTGAGCTATTCTAAGTTCTTGTGGAAGTCTTTGTTGTAATGTTTGAAATAGTCTTTCCACACGAGGTTTAAATTCAGGTACAGAACTAGTTTCAATATGTATGCCTAGTTGCTTGCAGGCATAGGCATACTGAGTGAAAGTGTCTTCTTCAACCTTGGAAGATGCTTTCTTTTTGTATTCAAAAACAGTTCTTTTATCTGTCTTAATTAGATAAGGAATACCATATTTAGATAGTATTTGATAAGTAATATTATAATAGCCATTTAAAGTTTCCTGCTTATCAAAAAACAAACCTACAACTTGACCTGTTGCATCATCAATAGCAGCATGAAGAGCAGTTTTTTCTTTACCAAACCAAAGATGTATGCATGCATCCATTTGAAGCTCTTCACCGAAATTAATACATCTAGGTTGTCTTGGATGAGCATCTTCAGCAAGAACTAATTTTGATTTTAATTGTTCTAGTTCTTTCTTTTTAGCAGTTTTTATTTGATTTTCAAGTTTTTTTCTAAATTTTCTTTTTGTTGATTTATGTGTTCTAGGAGAGAAGATATATCTATCTCTTAAAATAACTCTAACCTCATCAATAGATAAATTTATATTTTCTCGTGTTTCTAAAAATTCTTTAAATTTAGTGTAAGTACAGTCAAAATACTTGTTAGTATATAGCAACTCTATTTCTGTTTTAAATTCATCTGTAAGAGCATTTTTAGGCTTTCTACCACGATTTCCATGTACAAAAAATTCTTTTCCAAACTCTTTATAACCAGCTATCATTCTATCAATTTGTCTGATGGATCTTTTCAATGTAACAGCAGCTCTTTTTTTATTACCATTTGTTTCAACTAATTTTTTTATTATTTTATAGTTATATTCTTCATTCATTCTTAATTCAACCTTTCTCATAAGTACCTCCAATATTTTATTAGACATACTTATATCATAAATTTTAAAATTAAGACATTTTCCTAAATGATTGATTAAGACATTATCATAAATGAATCATATATATGGGGTAAGTGAAGAAAAAATTCTTGACAAATTAAAAATAAAGTTATAAAATATACATTACGGAAAAAATTTCTAAAGAATATTTAGAAATTTTTTTCATTACAAAAATAGCAAAAAAGAACCGGCACCAAATGCCAAAATAGCAAAAAAGAACCGGCACCAAATGTCAAAAGTAAGGAGGAAAAAACATGATCAAGAAACTAGCTAAATCAATTAGAGAATATAAAAAACAATCAATTTTAGCACCAATATTTGTAGTATTAGAAGTAATAATGGAAATACTAATTCCATTTTACATGGCAAGCATAATAGACAAAGGAATAACAAATGGAAATATGCAATACATCATTAAAATGGGAATACTATTAATAGTATTAGCAGGACTATCACTAACATTCGGAATATTATCAGGAAGATTTGCAGCAAAAGCATCAGCAGGATTTGCCCAAAACTTAAGAAAAGATATGTTTTATAATATTCAAAACTTTTCATTCTCAAATATAGATAAATTCTCAACTTCTAGTCTAGTTACAAGATTAACAACAGATATTACAAATGTACAAAATGCATACCAAATGATAATTCGTGTATTAATAAGAGGGCCATTAATGTTAATATTTGCATTAATAATGACAATCAGAATTAATATTGAAGTATCAACAATATTTCTAGTAGCAATACCAGTATTAGGAGTAGGATTATTTTATATTGCAATAAAAGCACATCCTCATTTTGAAAAAGTATTTAAAACATATGATAATTTAAATAATGTTGTACAAGAAAATGTAAACTCAATAAGAGTTGTAAAATCATATGTAAGAGAAGATTATGAAATACAAAAATTTGGGAACATATCAAATAAAATCTACAATTTATTTAGAAAAGCAGAAAAAATCGTAATATTTAATAGCCCATTAATGCAATTTACAGTATATATGAGTATTTTAATAATATCATGGGTATCAGCAAAATTAATTGTAAGTGGTTCAATGACAACAGGACAATTAACAAGTGTTATAGTATATGCAACACAAATACTATCAAGTTTAATGATAATTTCAATGGTATTTGTAATGATAATAATATCAAGAAGCTCTGCTGAACGTATTGTAGAAGTATTAGATGAAAAAAGTACAATACAAAACAAGAAAAATGCAAAAAGAAAAGTAAAAGATGGAAGTATAGATTTCAATAATGTAGACTTCAGCTATGTTGGAGACAAGAAAAAACTAACATTAAAAAGAATTAACTTACATATAAAATCAGGAGAAACAATAGGAATTATAGGAGGCACAGGAAGTGCAAAATCAACATTAGTACAATTAATACCTAGGTTATATGATGTAACAAATGGTTGTGTTAAAGTTGGTGGAAGAGATGTAAGAGATTATGATATCGAAACATTAAGAGATGAAGTTGCAATGGTATTACAAAAAAATGTGTTATTCTCTGGAACAATAAAAGATAACCTACGTTGGGGAAAGAAAAATGCAACAGACGAAGAAATGATTAAAGCTTGTAAACAAGCTCAAGCTGATAGCTTTATTCAAACATTCCCAGACGGATATGATACATATATAGAACAAGGTGGTACAAATGTATCAGGAGGTCAAAAACAAAGAATCTGTATAGCTAGAGCGCTTTTAAAGAAACCAAAAATATTAATATTAGACGATTCAACAAGTGCTGTAGATACAAAAACAGATAGTTTAATAAGAAAGGCATTTAGAGAAGAAATACCAGGAACAACAAAACTTATCATAGCTCAAAGAATTTCTTCTGTAGAAGATGCTGATAGAGTAATTGTAATAGATAATGGAGAAATTGTTGCATTTGACACTCCAGCTAATTTACTAAAAACAAATAAAATTTATCAAGAAGTATATAACTCACAAGTAAACGGAGGTGACGATAATGAAGCAAAATAATGAACAACAACCAAAACCACATTATTTTAAAACAGCTAAAAGATTATTAGGATATGTATTAAGCACATTTAAATTACAAATAGCAATAGTTTTTATAGCAATCATTATTAGTGCACTTGCAGGAACAGCAGGACCATTATTTTTAATGTATTTAATAGATGATTATATTACACCATTAATGGGACAGCAAGATCCAGAATTCACAAGCTTATTTTATGCAGTTCTTGCAATGGGAGGAATATACATTGTAGGTGTTGTATGTACATATATTTACAATAGATTAATGGTAAATATTAGCCAAGGAGTATTAAAACGTATTCGTGATGAAATGTTTAGTCATATGCAATCATTGCCAATTAGATATTTTGATACACATCCACATGGAGAAATAATGAGTTTATATACAAATGATACAGACACATTAGAACAAATGATTACCCAAAGTATTCCACAAGCATTTTCAGCATTAGTAACAGTAATAACAATCTTTATTATGATGTTAACTATAAGTATACCTCTATCAGGTCTAGCAGTATTAATGATAATAGTAATGTCAATTGTAACTAAATTTATTGGAGGAAAAAGTGGTAAATACTTTATTAAACAACAAAAAGCATTAGGAGATGTAGATGGATATATAGAAGAAATGCTTAATGGTCAAAAAGTTATAAAAGTATTTAACCATGAAGAAGAAACAAAAGAACAATTTGACAAATTAAATCAAGCACTTAGAGAAAGTTCTGCTAAAGCTAATGGATATGCAAATATCGTAATGCCTGTAATGGGAAATATAGGATATTTACAATATGTATTAACAGCAATATTAGGAGGAATTCTTGCATTAAATGGAATTGGAGGACTAACATTAGGTCAAATAGCTTCTTTCCTACAATTTACACGTAGTTTTAACTTACCATTTAGTCAAATTTCACAACAATTAAACTCTGTATTAATGGCATTAGCAGGTGCGGAACGTATATTTAAATTAATAGATGAAGAACCAGAAACAGATGAAGGATATGTAACATTAGTAAATGCCAAATTTGATGAAAAAGGTAAACTAGTTGAAACACCAGAAAGAACAGGAATATGGGCATGGAAACATCCACACAAAAATGGAACAGTTACATATACTCAATTACTTGGAGATGTAAGATTTGAAAATATGAGCTTTGGATATAATGAGGGAGAAGAAGTTCTTCATAATTTAACATTATATGCAAAACCAGGTCAAAAAATAGCATTTGTTGGTTCAACAGGTGCTGGAAAAACTACAATAACAAACTTGATTAATAGATTTTACGAAATCCAAAAAGGTAAAATAAGATATGATGGTATAAACATTAAAAAAATTAAAAAAGCAGATTTGCGTAGAAGTTTAGGAATGGTATTACAAGATACACATCTATATACAGGAACAATTATGGAAAATATTAGATATGGTAAATTGGATGCAACAGATGAAGAAGTATATGAGGCTGCAAAACTTGCAAATGCAGACCAATTTATTAAATTACTACCAGATGGATATAATACAATGTTAACTGGAGATGGAGAACAAATTTCACAAGGACAAAGACAATTGTTAGCAATAGCAAGAGCAGCAGTTGCAAATTCACCTGTTTTAATATTAGATGAAGCAACATCAAGTATAGATACTCGTACAGAGAAAATTGTTCAAGATGGTATGGATAGTTTAATGCAAGGACGTACAGTATTCGTTATCGCACATAGATTATCTACTATTAGAAATGCAAAGGCTATAATGGTTCTAGAACATGGTAATATTATTGAGCGTGGAGAACATGATGATTTGATTGCTCAAAAAGGAACATATTATCAATTATATACAGGAGCATTAGAACTTGACTAGAAAATATGCTTTAAGTATTTACATTTTTTGAAAAAAGGTGTATAATATAAGTCAGCTTTTAGCTAAAAACTATTGCAATGGAGGTAACAATTATGAGAGGTTATCCGAGTCGGTCCGAAAAACATGGTGAAATGATCGAAAAATTTATGGCTTCTGACAGTGAGAGCTTGACTCTCCGGCTGTACAGCCGTGAAGTTATGTCCTTGCAAAAGGCATATCATGGCATCGTGATTACCAAAAAAGGAATCTACAAAGGGAACCTTTATACCTGCGAGGTTACAAAGCAGAAGAAATGATGTAAGTAGCCCCAAATAGTTTGAGGAGGAGTGCAATGCACTCCTCCTTTTATGCTTAATTCAATAATTTTTCTAATTCTTTTATTTTATCTCTAACTTCAGCAGCTTGCTCAAATTCCATTTTGCTTGCAAATTCAAGCATTTCATCAGTAAGTTTAGAAATAGTATCTTTAATATCTTCTTCTTTTTCAAGTTTATATTCAACACCAATATCCTCTGTTTGAATAGCTTTAATAGAATCTCTAACAGATTTTTGAATAGTTTTAGGTGTAATATGATGTTCTTCATTATATTCTTCTTGTATTCTACGTCTTCTATTAGTTTCCTTAATTGCTTTTTCCATAGAATCTGTAAGTTCATCTGCATACATGATAACTGTTCCATCAGTATTTCTTGCAGCACGTCCAATTGTTTGAATTAATGAACGTTCAGAACGCAAAAATCCTTCTTTGTCAGCATCAAGTATTGCTACTAAAGAAACCTCTGGAATATCCAAACCTTCTCTTAAAAGATTTATACCAACTAAAACATCAAATTTACCTAAACGTAAATTTCGAATTATTTCCATTCTTTCAAGAGCTTTAATATCTGAATGCATATAATTTACTTTTATATCTAAGTTTTTCAAATAAGATGTTAGATCTTCTGCCATCTTTTTGGTTAGAGTTGTAACAAGAACTCTTTCATTTTTTTCTACACGAATTCTAATTTGTTCTAATAAATCATCTATTTGATTTGTAACTGGACGAACTTCTATTTTAGGATCTAATAATCCAGTTGGTCTTATTATTTGCTCTACAACATTATCACCAGAGTGTTCTTTTTCATATTCTGCAGGTGTAGCACTTACAAAAACAACTTGATTTATTCTTTCTTCAAATTCTTTAAAAGTCAAAGGTCTATTATCATAAGCAGAAGGTAATCTAAATCCATATTTAACTAAAGAATCTTTACGAGCTTTATCACCATTATACATTGCCCTAACTTGAGGAATTGTTGCATGAGATTCATCTATAAGCAACAAAAAGTCTTTTGGAAAATAATCAAATAGGGTAAATGGTGGGCTACCAGGAGCTCTACCACTTATATGTCTTGAATAATTCTCAATTCCTTGACAAAATCCAGTTTCTTTCATCATTTCAATATCAAAATTTGTTCTTTCTTGAATACGTTGAGCTTCAATAAGTTTATTTTGACTTTTGAAATATTCTACACGTTCTTCCATTTCCTGTTCAATAGTTTGAATAGCTCTTTCCATTTTGTCAGAAGTAGTAACATAATGAGAATTAGGGAAAATCATAACATGTTGTCTAGTTCCAATGCTTTTTCCAGTTAGAGGATTAATTTCACTGATTTTTTCTATTTCATCACCCCAAAATTCTACTCTAATTGCAGATTCTCCTTTGTCAGATGGATAGATTTCAACAATATCACCTTTTGCACGGAATGTACCTCTTTTAAAGTCTATTTCATTTCTTGAATATTGCATATTTACAAGCTTTTTTAAAACTGTATCTCTAGCAACTTGCATTCCAGGACGCAAAGAAACTATCATATGTTCATAATCTATAGGGTCACCCAATCCATATATACATGATACAGAAGCTACAATTATAACATCTTTGGTCTCAAATAAAGAGGCAGTAGCTGAATGCCTTAATTTATCAATTTCATCATTTATTGATGCATCTTTTTCAATATATGTGTCAGATTGAGGGATATAGCTTTCTGGTTGATAATAATCATAATAACTTACAAAATATTCAACATTATTTTCAGGAAAAAATTCTTTGAATTCTGAATATAATTGTCCTGCAAGTGTTTTATTATGAGCTAAAACAAGAGTAGGCTTTTGAACTTGTTGTATTATATTTGCCATAGTGAAAGTTTTACCAGAACCTGTAACACCAAGTAGTGTCTGATATTTTTTTCCTTGTTTTATTCCATTTGATAAGTATTCGATTGCTTTAGGCTGGTCGCCTGTTGGTTTATATTCTGAATGTAATTTAAACATAAGTCCCTCTTTCTAAATTATTTGCATTTTTCAAAACTATATTTTAATATTTTAGTATATCTCATATTTATTATCTTTTTATAAAATTCTTTTCTAATATCTGAGATAAATGGAGTTTTATCAATAATACTATTAATTTTTTCTAAATTAATTTTAGGAAAAATTTTAAGTAAAGCTGTATTACAATTTTCATTCTCTAAACTACTTATATATTCAAAATAGTTAATTTTTTTGTCTTTTATTTTTAGAGCAGAAGTTGGAAATACAAATACTCTAGCTTCCATTTCTGCTTCATCATTTATTATTTGTGCTATTCTTTCATCTGTTAATTGAGGATATAAACAAGAAGCACAATCATAGATAGGAGCGATTTCTATTTCTTTAAAACCTTCGTTTATTAAGAATCCCCAGTTACCATTATGTCTATCAAAATTTCCTACTAAGCAGTCTGCTATAAACATATCCCAAAAGAAATCTTTTAAATCTTTTACATCATATATTTGTTGTTCATCTATAGTTTTTTCTATTTCATCTAATTCTGTTCCATAACCATTTTTAGATGTTTCTACTTGACTATTTTTAAGCTCTGCAAATTGTTTTAACACAGTTCCGTTTGAAGTAAAATCCTTGCACGCTACAACAATTTTTGCTGAACCATTTAAATTATATAAACCTAATAATGTATCTTGCACTTTAAGTCCTAATGTTTTTATTATGTTACAAGCTACATATTCTGAAATACAATTATTTGAATATCCATGTTCAGATATTCCTTCATTAATTCCAGGAAATTTTAACATGTAATCTTCATTATTGTAGCTAATGCAGATTTTTCCTCCATTTTTTCCACCATAATATTTAAATTTATTTATTTCACAATTTGTAAAATCTATCATAATTAGCCTCCTATTAACATAATAATCTTGTTTATTAAACTAATCCACCGTAAATATATTTTTTATAAAAATAATTACACTGTTCTTCTGTAATATCTCCATCTACAAATGCACTATTTACAGAGCCTTGTAATTCATTAATTAAACAATCTAAATAACTTACTTTATTTTTTATTCCATCTTTTAATTTTTTTAAATCCTCTTCTAGATATTTTGGAAGACATTTTTCTAAAATATTATCACTATAATTTAAATTCATAAAAAACTCCCTTAATGTTTTTATATAACTTAATAATATTTATAACATATTTTTCTTTAAAAAACAAGTAATTACATGTTTAGATAATGTAAGCTTTAAAATGTTGACAATGAAATATTATAAATATTATAATATTTATCAGGAGGATGTTTATAATGAATACTTATACAAAAGAAAGAGTAGAACAAGAAAAGTTCACTACAAATAAACCAAAAACAAGAGATACAAATATTGATTTATTAAGAATTATTGCAATGTTAATGGTAATTACAATTCATTGCTTAGGAAATGGTAATCTTTTAGGAAATTCAAAAATACCTACTTATAATTTAGCTGGTATTAGAATATTAGACACATTATCTTTAGTAGCCGTACCAACATTTTTTATAATATCAGGTTATTATATGTCTAGTTATAAAATTAACTTGAAAAAAATATTTCTTTTATATGGAAGAGTAGTATTTTATTCTTTATTATTATATTTTATAGGGACATTAATAAATATAAAAACAAATAAGTTTTCAGCATTTTTTCCAATTTCATCTGGTAGTTATTGGTTTGTAAACGCATATTTTATATTATATATGTTTTCACCAATATTAAATATGTGGCTAAACATTTTGTCTAAAAAGCAATTCAAATTTATGCTTATACTATGGATCTTTTTATTATCCATTGTTCGTATGACCATTAATCCAAATGAATTACTTTCAGCAAAAATTCTACCTGTATTTATGATGTATTCAATTGGATTTTACATGAAAAAATTTGCTAGTATAAAAAAAGATAAATATTATATTATAAAATATTTAATACTTACATTTATATTAATATATTGTTATACACTTACAACTAAATTTAACAAAATATTTATATATGATGATAATTTACATCCTATATTTTATAGATTATTAACAAATTTTAGAGAGTTCTATAATTTGATAGTTATTGCAATGACAGTTTTATTATTTATGAAGTTTAAAACCATAAAAATAAACTCTAAATTTTTAACCAAATTAATAACTATAATTTCACCATCTGTTTTTTCAATTTATTTGATACATTATAACTTTAATTTTAGATTTATTATATGGGAAAAATTTAATGCAATAAAATATGCTGATTCTTGGTTTATGATACTTTACATAGTCTTTATAATATTTGCTGTATTTATACTATGTTTAATTATTGATTTAGTAAGAAGAGGATTATATAAATTAATAACACATATATCATTAATAAAAAGATTTATAATGTTTATTAATAAGAAAATAGATAATTTAAATTTAAAAATAAATAATTACATTTCATAAGTATTGTAAATGCATAAGAATAATTAGAAATAGTCTATTATCCTTGAAAAAGAAACAAACATTTGATATAATAATAGAGTAATTTTATGAAAGGTGATAAAAATGAAAATAAAAGAAATTGAAAAAATAGTAACTGAAAATATACAAAACAGAGAGCAAGAAATAGGAAGAGACTTTACCGAAAAAGAAAAAGCAATAGCTGTTTTAGTAGAACAATTAAAAGTAATGGCATTTGACCCAAATTTTTTCTTTCACACTAAAAGTGAGGGGAAAATGCATCAAGAATTTAAAGAAAGACTAAAAAGCAATTCAAAAGGTGAAAAAGTAACAATAGAAGATGTTGGAGAAATGGATATTTCACCTGAAGCAACATGCAAAATGTTAGCAATGGTATATAAATATATTGCAGATAAAAATGGATTAAATGTAATATTGGAAGGTGTAGAAAGAGGATTTGGTACATATCAATATTCAGAATATTTTCAACTATATGCAACAGGTATAGAAGAACACTTATATGCAATAGTAAAGCTTAAATCAGGTGAAGAAGTAAAAATAGATGTCCAAGATGAAGCAAAAGCATTAAAAACAAAAAGAAGACCAAGAAATTTAGGAGCTAGAATAAGCAGTGAATATATGTTTACACAAGAAGATGAAGAAATTGATAAAATAATGAGAACAGTAGGATATTTAAAAGAAGGAGAAAAATATTTAGATGATTATGCCCATAAATTAGTAAAAGATTTAAATGCAACAGATAAATCAGAATATGAAAAAATGCAAGAATTTATGAATGATCCAGAGATAAAAAAAGCATTAGAAACAGCTGGGGTAGTAGCATCATATGAGTTCTATGAAAAATTCTTGGTAAAATTATCAAATTCACACTTTGATAGTACAGATAAAATATTCTTATTGCCTTGTTATTTGACAAGAGAAAATTCACAAGGAGAAGAAAAAGTTTCACATTCATATATAATTTACTATTCAGATACAGATATAAATGACATATTTTTATATTCAAATCAAAAAGGTGCTGTTGAAAGAATAGAACCTGAACTTTTAAAGAAATTTCTAGAAACAAATTTACATATAGGATATAAAGACCTAAAAACTATGATGAGACCAAAAAGTGAATTTGGAAAAAAGAAATTAGAGCAATATATAAACGGAAAAACAAAAACAGATGGAATTTCATTAGACGACTAGTAGGGGGAATAAAAAATGAATGACAAAATTATCATAAAAGGGGCAAAAGAACATAATCTAAAAAATATCAACTTAGAAATACCTAGAGACAAATTAGTAGTAATAACAGGGCTTTCTGGTTCAGGAAAGTCCTCACTTGCATTTGACACATTATATGCAGAAGGACAAAGAAGATATGTAGAAAGTTTATCATCATATGCAAGACAATTTTTAGGTTTAATGGAAAAGCCAGATGTAGAATCAATAGATGGTCTTTCTCCTGCAATTTCAATAGACCAAAAAACTACATCTAAAAATCCTCGTTCAACAGTAGGAACAGTAACAGAAATATATGATTACATACGTTTACTTTTTGCAAGAATCGGAGTTCCATATTGCCCAAACTGTGGTAAAAAAATAGAAAAACAATCAATAGACCAAATAGTTGATAATGTTTTAAAACTAGAGCCAGGAACAAGAATACAAATATTAGCTCCAGTAGTAAGAAGTAGAAAAGGAGAATATACTAAACTATTTGAAGAACTACAAAAAGATGGATTTGCAAGAGTTAGAGTAGATGGAGAGATATATGAATTAACAGATGAGATAAAACTTGACAAAAATAAAAAACATGAAATAGAAGTAGTTGTTGATAGATTAGTAATAAAAGAAGATATCACAAGTAGATTAACAGAATCAATTGAAATTGCATTAAAAAAAGCGGACAATATGGTATTAATTGACGTTATTGGAAAAAAGCCAGTACTATATAGCTGTAATTATGCTTGTCCAGACTGTGGATTTAGTTTTCCAGAATTAACACCAAGAATGTTTTCATTTAATAATCCATACGGAGCTTGCCCAAAATGTTCAGGAATAGGATATTTAATGAAAATGGATGAAGATTTAATCATTCCTGACAAAAATAAAACATTATATGATGGTGTAAAAGCATTTGGTTCAAGTACAATGAAAAAAGGCGACACAATGGCAAGAATGTACTTTGAAAGTGTAGGAAGGCATTATGGAATAGACATAAAAAATAAAAAAATCAAAGATTTACCAAGAGATTTTATAGAAAAAATATTATATGGAACAGGTTCTGAAGAAATAGATTTTGAATATGAATCATATGCAGGAATAAGAAAATTTAGAGCACCATTTGAAGGAGTAATACCAACACTAGAAAGACGTCATAATGAAACAAAATCTCAAGGAATGAGAGATTTTTACGAAATGTATATGAGTAATATGCATTGTGATGAATGTAATGGTGCAAGACTAAAAAAAGAAATATTATGCATCAAAATTGGAGATAAAAATATCAACGAAATTACAGATATGTCGATTAGACAATTACAAGAATTCTTAAGAAATCTTGAATTAACATCTTCACAAAAAATGATAGCAGATATGATTTTAAAAGAAATTGATGCAAGATTACAATTCTTAATAGATGTTGGACTTGAGTATCTTACACTTTCAAGAAGTGCAGGAACATTATCTGGAGGAGAAGCACAACGTATTCGTTTAGCAACACAAATAGGTTCAGGATTAACAGGAGTATTATATATATTAGATGAACCAAGTATTGGACTTCATCAAAGAGATAATGATAAATTAATAGCAACACTAAAAAAATTAAGAGATTTAGGAAATACACTATTAGTTGTAGAACATGATGAAGATACAATGTATGCAGCAGACCAAATAATAGATATTGGACCAGGAGCGGGTGTACATGGTGGACAAGTAATGGCACAAGGAACTGCAGAAGAAATAAAAAATATACCAGGTTCAATAACAGGAGATTATTTAAGTGGAAGAAAAAGAATTAATGTTCCAAAAACAAGAAGAAAAGGAAATAAGAAAAATATTGAAGTTGTTGGAGCAACAGAAAACAACTTAAAAAATATTAGTGTAAAATTTCCACTAGGAAAATTTATTTGTGTTACAGGTGTATCAGGTTCAGGAAAAAGTACATTAATAAATGAAGTTTTATATAAAAATATATCACAACAATTGAATGGTTCAAATGAAAAACCAGGAAAATGCAAACAAGTTAAAGGCTTAGAAAATATTGATAAAATAATAAATATAGACCAATCACCAATAGGAAGAACACCACGTTCAAATCCAGCAACATATACAGGTACATTTGATTTAATAAGAGATATATTTGCAGGAACAAATGAAGCTAAAATGCGTGGATATGAAAAAGGCAGATTTAGTTTTAATGTATCAGGAGGAAGATGTGAAAGTTGTTCTGGTGATGGTGTTCATAGAATAGAAATGCATTTCTTACCAGATGTATATGTTCCTTGTGAAGTATGTAAAGGAAAAAGATATAACAGAGAAACTCTAGAAGTTAAATATAAAGGAAAGAATATAGCAGATGTATTAGATATGACAGTTGAAGAAGCATTAGAATTCTTTGCAAATATTCCAAAAATAAAACAAAAAATTCAAACACTATATGATGTAGGGTTAGGATATATAAAACTAGGACAACCTTCAACTACACTATCTGGAGGAGAAGCACAACGTGTAAAACTTGCAACAGAATTATCAAAAAGGGCAACAGGAAAAACTCTTTATATATTAGACGAACCAACTACAGGATTACATATAGCTGATGTCCATAGATTAGTAGATATCTTACAAAGACTTGTAGATACAGGAAATACTATTATTGTAATAGAACATAATTTAGATTTAATAAAAACAGCAGATCATATTATTGATTTAGGACCAGAAGGTGGAGATGCAGGAGGAGAAGTTGTTGCAGTAGGTACTCCAGAGCAAATTTGTAAAAATGAGAGAAGTTATACAGGGAAGTTCCTAAAAAAATATTTGGAACAATAAATATTCAAAAATCAACATTTTCTAAAAAAATCGACAAAAATGTTGACAATTATGTTAATTTATGGTATTATAATAATGCATTAAGTGCTAATAAGCACATGCTCGTAACATTAAAAGGGATTCTGTCATGTAAATATTTTTCATGATTCACAACCTTGAGTTTTACCTCCTCACGTTAAGAATCCCTATCCTAAGACCCAGAGTTTATGCTCTAGTGGTCTAGCATACAGTAGCCCCCCTATCAGCAATAGTTGATAGGGGGGCGCCTTTTTACTTTTTTAAAGTTAATAAAAACGAAAAAAAGTTCGCAAAAAGTATTGACAATTAACAAAAAAGAATTGTATAATAAACACGAACATATATTTGTAGTATATGTATCAGGAAGAGGTTAAAAATGATTTCAAATATACATATAAAAAATATAGGAATAATAGATGATTTAGAAATAAATTTAAACAAAGGAATGAATGTATTCACAGGAGAAACAGGAGCAGGAAAATCATTAATAATAGATGCAATTAATATTATATGTGGTGGAAGATTTTCTAAAGAAATAATTAGAAAAGGCGAAAATCATTCATATGTAGAACTATGTATGTATTCACCAGACGATATCAATTCTGTAGATGGAAATATAATAATAACAAGAGAAATATATTCAAATGGTAGAAATATGTGTAAAATTAATGGAAGATTAGTAACTGTAGCAGAACTAAAAAATTTTATGAGTAATTATATTGAAATACATGGACAAAATGCAAATCAACAACTATTTGATAATAAAACACATATTAAATATTTAGATAATTTTATAGGAAAAGAAATTTTTGACTTAAAAGTAGAATATAAAAATAAATATACTAGATATAATGAAATAAAAAGAGAATTAAGAGAAAATTATGGAGACGAAAAAGAAAAACAAAGAAAATTAGATTTATTAAGATATCAACTAAATGAAATCCAAGAAGCAAAATTAAAAACAGGAGAAGAAGAGAAGTTAGAAGAAAAGAGAAAGATTATATTAAATTCTGAAAAAATAGCTAAAAACTTGTCAGAAGCAAATGAAGCTGTTGGAGAAAATACCATAGACATGCTAAGTTCAGCAATTAGAGCATTAGAAAAAATAGAAGAAATAGATTCAAAATATACAGAAACAATCGAAAACTTAAGAAATTCATATTATAATCTTCAAGAAGTATCAAGAGATATAAATAATTATATGGAAGATATAGAATTTGATGAGCGAGAAATAGAAAAAATAGAAACAAGACTTGATACACTTTATAATTTAAAAAGAAAATATGGAAACAACATAGAAGAAATATTAAAATATGGAGAAGAAGTAAAAACAGAAATAGATAAAATAGAAAATGTTGACAAATATAATGAACAACTAAAAAAAGAACAAAAAGAGTTAGAAAATGAAATGACAAAACTTGCAGAAAAAATTAGTGAAATTAGAAAAGAAGAAGCACAAAAATTAAGTTCTAAAATTAATAAGGAATTATTAGATTTAGAGATGACAAATGCAATAATAAATATAAAAGTAGAATATAAAATAAATGAATTTTTCGAAGATGGAAAAGACAGTGTACAAATCCTTATAAAAACAAATGTCGGAGAAAATGAAAGTGAGTTAAGCAAAATAGCTTCTGGTGGAGAAATGTCAAGAATTATGCTTGCAATCAAAAAAGTATTGACAGAAGTTGATAGAATTCCAGTAGTAATATTTGATGAAATAGATACAGGTATTAGTGGGAAAGCATCTAGAACAGTTGCAAGTAAAATGAAAAGTATATCAAAAGAACATCAAGTAATATGTGTATCACATTTAGCACCAATTGCTGCAATTGCAGATTATAATTATTTCATTAGCAAAAAAGTAGAAAATGAAAGAACTACTACAAGTGTACAATTATTAAATGAGCAAGAAGTAATATGTGAAATTGCTAGAATTTCTTCAGGAGAAATAAATGAAGTAACACTTAAATATGCAAATGAATTGAGAAATCAAAAAGCATCATAATATATTAATAAATTGTTAATAAAGTATTAATAAAGAAGTATAGAAAAAGTGAAAATTGAGTGATATAATTAGGCCATAAACAAAATATGGTCTTTTTATAATATTGACCTACATTATGAGAGAAAGGAGTTAGAAATGCCAGAAAGAATTGAAGTCACAAAAATGAAGCAAAATGCAAATAACAGAGAATATGTTTTAGAAAATGTAAAAAAAGAAGGAGCATTATTAGAATTTGCAAGTGATGAATTAAAAGATGATAAAGAAATAGCATTAGAAGCAGTACATAATAACCCAGAAGCATTAGAATTCGTGAGTGATAGACTAAAAGGAGATAGAGAGGTGGTATATGATTCTGTAAGTAAAGTTGGATGGACATATTGCTATACAAAAGAAAATTTATTACAAGACAAAGAACTGCTATTAGCAGGACTAAAACAATCTGGTCAAATACTTTATTTTGCAAGTAAAGAAATGAGAGATGACAAAGAAGTAGTTTTAGAAGCAGTAAAAAATAAACCAATTATAATTAAGTTTGCAAGTAATAGATTACGTGAAGACAAAGAAATTGGATTAACAGCAATGAAAACAAGTAAGAAATGTTATGAATTTTTGGGCGAAAACTTAAAAAAAGATGAAGACATATTAGCAATATTAAATGAACAATAATTGTTCAAATAGAAAGGGGGAAGTCGATAAAATCGGCAAAAATATGAAAAAGTTAAAGAAAATAAATAAAGGCTTAGTTTTAACTATAATAGTGTTAATTATTTTAATAATCTATTTAGCAGGAGTTGAAAAGCAAAGAAAAGCAGATAGAGCTGATATAAAAGTAGCTTGTGAAAATTTTTTGAATATAACAGATAAATATTCAGTTCTTCCAGAAGAAATAAGAACATTAACAGGTGAAGAACTAGAAAACAAAAAACAAGAATATATAAAAGAACTTCATAACGAATTAGAAAAAGTTATGATTGAAAATGAGGATGCAATAAAAATCCAACAAGATTTTGCTATAGCTAATCTTAATTCAGGATATCAAGATGGAGAAACAAGAATAAAATTTGAACACACAAATATTGAAATGTCTAGCTTCACATTTGATGGAGACCAGGTTACAGTATCAATAAATGGTCAAATCGAAACTGCATCAAACTACATGAATGATAATAATGAAATTAAAGAAAAGCAAAATTCAATGCCAATAGCTATGGAAGAAATAACATTGCAAAAAGTTAATGGCAAATGGAAGGTAGTTTATGCTAATTTGATATATTATTCAGAAAATTCATATCAAAATTCAATAAATATGTATTAAGGGGGAATTTAGAAAATGTCAAATACTGTATTGGAACTAAAAAATGTTAGCAAGACATTTGGAAAAAGAAAAGTAATAGACAACTTAAGCCTTGAAGTTAAAGAAGGAGAGATATTTGGCTTTTTAGGACCAAATGGTTCAGGAAAAACGACAACAATAAAAATGATTTTGAAATTAATAGACAATGATGAAGGAACAATAAAAGTAAATGGATATGATACAGAAAAACAATTTGAAAAAGCAATGGAATGTATAGGAGCAATTGTTGAAAATCCGGACATGTATAAATATATGTCTGGAATAGACAATTTAAAATTACATGCAAGAATAAGAAATGTATCTAAACAAAGAATAGATGAAGTATTAAAACTAGTAGAATTGGATAATAGATCTAAAGAAAAGGTTGGAAAATATTCTTTAGGAATGAAACAAAGATTAGGATTAGCAATAACACTTTTACATAAGCCAAAAGTTTTAATATTAGATGAGCCTACAAATGGACTTGATCCAGCGGGAATCAAAAAATTAAGAGATATACTAAAAGAAATTTCACATAAAGATGGTGTTGCAGTATTTGTATCATCACATATTTTATCAGAAATGCAACTAATGTGTGATAGAGTTGCAGTAATTGATAATGGAAAAATTGTGAAAATAGAAGAAATTTCAAGCGAAGAAGAAGAAAAAACTGAAGTATTAGATGTAAAAGTAAAAAATATTGAAAAAGCACAAAAAATATTAAAAGAGAAATTTAACTTAGAATCAAAATTAAAACAAAACAATATAGAAATAACTGTAGAAACAGAAAAAGTACCAGAAATTATAAAAGAACTAGCATTAGCTGATGTGGAAATCAAAGCTGTAATACCAAAAGAACATACATTAGAAGAAATATTCTTTGATGCTACAAAAGGTGAAAATTTTGAAAATGGTAAAAAAGGTGGTGTTAAAGGTGAGTAAAATATGGAAACTATTTGTTAATGAAAACATAAAAACATGGAAAAAGTTATCCACAAAAATATTGTTAATTGTAATTTTACTAGCATTAATAGGTACATTAGGATTTGTAAAACTTATGCAAAACATAAACTCTAGTTCATCAAATTCTAGTACAGAGGAAGCATTATTAAGTCAAACAGAAAAAGAAATTGAAAATATAAATGAAGCACTTAGAAATGATAATTTAGATGAAAGCACTAGAGAAGAATATATGCAACAATTAGAAAGATGTGAACTTGCATTAGAATACAATGTAGTTATATATTCAGACTATTGGAAAGCTCAAATTGTAAATGAGATTATACAAGCAAAACAACTTGGAATAGATACAACTGAATTAGACACAATGTTGAGAAAAAATGATTTTTCAAAATATATAGATTTTGAAAGACAAAAAGTTGAGCAAGAATTGAAAAATGGTGAAATAAGTCAAACAGAATATGATGACAAAATATTTGTACTAAATTTAAAAGAAAAATGTAAAATAGGAGAAAGTGTTGATGATCCATATTGGAAAACTCAATGTATAAATCAAATTGAAAATTTACAAAAAAGCCTTAGAACAGGAGTAGATACTAGAACATCAAAAGCATTATCTCCAGAAGATAAGCAAGAATATGAAGATAATATAAAAATATACCAATATAGATTAGAAAATGATTTTCCAGAATTAAGCTACTCTGAAAATTATAGACAAATTTTTGAATTGCTAGCTCCTAGTATGGTTGTTGCAATGATAGCAATTACTGCAATGATAATTGCAGGAGGAGCAATATCAACAGAAGTTTCAACAGGATCAATAAAATTTTGGGCATTGACTCCTAATAAAAGATGGAAAATATTAACTGCAAAAATATTATCACTATTTTTCTATATCATAGTGATTACATTAATAATGGTTGTACTAACTATAATATGTTCAAACATGTTCTTTACTGAACAAGGAACAGAATATATTTATGTACAAGATGGAGTATTAAAAACAATACCAAATATAATTTATATGTTCGAAATGTATTTTGCTAAAATAATACCAGTTGTAATATTTGCATTATTTGCATTAATGCTTTCTGTATTAATTAGAAACACAGCTGTATCAGTAAGCTTTAGTGTAGCAATATATATTGGAAATGGAATTGTAATGTCAATTATAAATCAATTAATACAAAAAGATTGGATAAGATTTGTACCATTTAATAATTTAAATATTGCAGATAAAATATTTGTTAATGCAGATAATCCTTTAGCAATAATGGGTAGTAGTTTTGCAACATCAACATCTTTACAATTCTCACTTGCAGTGCTAGCTGTTTGTGCAGTACTTATGCTAATTACAACATATGATAGCTTTAATCATAGAGATATAATATAATAAACAAAGAGGAGACCTATTTTAGAATGTACCCAATGGAATAGACACTGAAAAAGAGTGTCTTCCCATTGGGTATATTTTTATGTATAATGGCAAATAACATAGTTTGTCGAATTTTGTAGATGAAAAATTCTTGACAAATGATTAGTTTTAATATTATAATAACTGCATAACATTTTGGTACACTATTTGCGTTTAATCAAAATTGTTATTTCATATTTTTTTAATCAAATTTTATTATTTTATTTTTTTATTCTTATTTAAACAAAAATTAAAACTTAATCCGAAAGGAGGTGAGCATATGAGTGAAGACATGGCTGTTCAAATCCTTAGAGCAATCAATGAATTTAGGGAAGAAAACAATAAACGTTGGGAACAAAACGAAAAACGTTGGGAAGAAAACGATAAGCGTTGGGAACAAAACGAAAAACGTTGGGAAGAAAACGATAAACGTTGGGAACAAAACGAAAAACGTTGGGAAGAAAACGATAGACGTTGGGAAGAAAATGAAAAACGCTGGGATAGACTTTATAGAAAATTGAATAAAGATAAAGAAGATATTGAAGAAATATTGTGGTCTTTTCAAACTTCAACTGAATCAATGTACAAAAGTAATTTACAAAGAATAGAAAGATTAGAAAAAGCAATATTATAAAGAAACAAGTGTACCAAAAATGTTGTAATAACTAGAAAAAAATGCCATAAACACTTGCTTTTTACTTAAAAATATAGTAAAATAGTTCTGTAAGAAATTGTTCCTTAAACTTAGCTCAATAAAAAACACCTATTATTGAAGCTCGGTATAAGGAGAAAAAGAAATAGGAGGTGTTATTTATGACAACAGAAAGAAAACAAGAAATCATTGAAAAATATAGAAGAGACGAAAAAGATACAGGTTCATCAGAAGTACAAATAGCTCTTTTAACAGAAAGAATCAATGAATTAACAGAGCATTTAAAAGTTCATAAAAAAGACAACCATTCAAGAAGAGGACTTCTAAAAATGGTTGGAAGAAGAAGAAATTTATTAAACTACTTAGCAAAAAAAGATGAAAATGCTTATAAAGAACTAGTTGAAAAATTAGGTCTAAGAAAATAGTTGATAAGTTGTAATGATAAGGCGTTTGCAACAAAGCAACGCCTTATTTGTTAAATAAGATAAGTAAGCTAAGAATAGAAAAGTAGCTTGTATAATGTGTTACAGATAGTAACATATTATAGAGGTTACAATCTATCTAGTTTACTTATTATAGGTGTAAAAAAGTAAAAAAGGAGAGATTATATGTTTAAAAGTTATGAAACAGAACTAGCAGGAAGAAAGCTAGTAATAGAAACCGGAAAATTAGCTGGACTAGCTAATGGAAGTGTATTAGTAAAATATGGAGACACAGTTGTAATGGTAAATGTTACAGCTTCAAAAGAACCAAAAGAAGGAATAGACTTTTTTCCACTATCAGTAGATTACGAAGAAAAATTATATTCAGTAGGAAAAATACCAGGTTCTTACCAAAAAAGAGAAGGTAAACCAAGTGACAAAGCAATTTTAGCAGCAAGAGCAATAGATAGACCACTAAGACCATTATTTCCAAAAGATTTTAGAAATGATGTAGTAGTTGTAGCAACAGTACTATCAGTAGAACAAGACAACTCACCAGAAGTTGCATCAATGATAGGAGCATCAGCAGCATTATCAATTTCTGATATCCCATTTGGAGGACCAACAGCAGCAGTAAATGTAGGACTAATAGATGGAGAAATAATAATAAATCCAACTGAAGAACAAAGAAAAGTTAGTGATTTAAATTTAACTGTAGCTGGAACAATAGAAAAAGTAGCAATGATAGAAGCAGGAGCAAATGAAGTTCCAGATGATGTAATGTTAGAAGCAATTAAAAAAGGACATGAAGAAATCAAAAAAATATGTGCATTTATCCAAAAAATGAAAGATGAAATAGGAAAACCAAAATTCCAATACAAATCATTTGCTGTAGACCATGAACTATATGAATATATAGAACAAAACTTTACAGACAAAATGAAAGTAGCTGTACAAGAAGTTGACAAAGATACAAGAGACAACAATGTTTCAGCATTAACAGAAGAAATAACAACAGCAGTTACAGAAAAATTAGGAGAAGAAGAAGCAACAGAAAGAGCACAAGAAATTGGAGAAGCAATTTATAAATTAGAGAAAAAATGTGTAAGAGATATGATATATTATGAGCATAAAAGAGTTGATGGTAGAGCAATAGATGAAATAAGACCTCTATCATGTGAAGTAGGATTATTACCTCGTACACATGGAAGTGCATTATTTACAAGAGGACAAACACAAGTTATGTCAGTTGTAACACTTGGAATGGTTAGTGAAGAACAAGAGTTAGACGGAATAGATACAGAAGAAGCAAAAAGATATATGCATCAATATAATTTCCCAGGATATAGTGTTGGAGAAGCAAAAACTTCAAGAGGACCAGGAAGAAGAGAAATAGGACATGGTGCATTAGCAGAAAAAGCATTAGTACCAGTAATTCCATCAAAAGCAGAATTTCCATATGCAATAAGAGTAGTATCAGAAGTATTATCATCAAATGGTTCAACATCACAAGCAAGTATATGTGGAAGTACATTAGCATTAATGGATGCAGGAGTTCCAATAAAAAGACCAGTTGCAGGAATATCAACAGGATTAGTAACAAATCCAGAAAATCCAGATGATTATGTGATGTTAACAGATATACAAGGATTAGAAGACTTCTTTGGAGATATGGACTTTAAAGTAGGAGGAACAGAAAAAGGAATCACAGCTATTCAAGTAGATATCAAAATTGATGGATTAACATATAAAATAATTGAAGAAGCATTTGCAAGAACAAGAAAGGCTAGACAATATATTTTAGATGAAATAATGAAACCTGTTATTTCAGAACCAAGAGAAGAAATATCAAAATATGCACCACATATTATTACAACACAAATTAAAGTAGAAAAAATAAAAGATGTAATCGGTAAAGGTGGAGAAACAATTAACAAAATTATTGAAGAAACAGGCGTTAAAATTGACATAGAAGAAGATGGACAAGTATTTATATATTCAACAGAACAAGATAAAGCAGAAAAAGCTTTAGACATGATAGAAGACATTGTTAGAGAATTTGAAGTTGGAAACATTTACTATGGAACAGTTACAAGAACAACAACATTTGGAGCATTTGTTGATATTGGTGGAGGAAAAGAAGGATTAGTACACATATCAAAAATTTCTAAAGAAAGAGTAAAAAATGTTGAAGATTACGTTAAAGTTGGAGACAAGGTTCCTGTAAAAGTCATAGAAATAGATGATCAAGGAAGAATAAACTTAACAATGAAAGATTTAGTTGACTTAGATAAAGAAAAAGAAGAAACAGCTCATGAAGAAAATGAAAATGAATAATAAAATTAAGATGGAGAACCCAAATAGGTTCTCCATCTTTGCTTTTGCATTAGAAAGGAAAATCTTTAATATGATTTTCACTAAGCAAAATACGCAATGCAAGAAACTTGACTAGTCCTTTTACAGAACGCATACGAAGAGGAACGGTAGCATAAAGAAGAGCATAATAAATATCTAAGCCTACTGGTCCATCAACGATTTCAGCACAAAAACGACAACTCTTTTGTTCTTTAAGTCCCAAACTTTTGGAAGTAGCATTTCGTAGTAGAGAAGGTTTTTCACAAATCCTATAAACAGCATTATAGAAATTAGGTTGCAAACTTTCACTAATTACAAAATACTTTTTGAGCCTTTGGATATATTCATTAGTGATATCGCGAGAAACAGGTTGAAGTTTCCGAGTATTATTAGTTTCGTACATATCAGACCCTCCTTGAAAAATTTTTCATAATCAATGTCACAACTTGTCGAAAAAAGGAGAAAAAAGTATTTTCAAACTCATTATAATATTACAAAATTTAAAATGCAACATTTATTGTAAAATTTTTTTGGCTATGATATACTACAAATACTAATTTAATAAAAGGAGTAGTATAAATGTCAGAGCAAGTAAAATGGACAGATGAACAAAAGCAAGCAATTTATGAAAAAGCAAGTAACATATTAGTAGCTGCTGCAGCAGGAAGCGGAAAAACAGCTGTATTAGTAGAGAGAATAATAAACAAAATATTAAATGAAAAAATAGACATAGATAAAATATTAGTTGTAACATTCACAAATGCTGCTGCATCAGAAATGAGAGAAAGAGTATTAAATGCAATATATAAAAAAATAGAAGAAGAACCTGAAAACGAACTTCTTCAAAGACAAATCACATTATTAAACAAAGCAAGTATATGTACAATAGATTCATTTTGCCTTGATGTTGTTAGAAATAATTTCTTCGAAATAGATATTTCTCCAAACTTTAGAATAGGAGATACAACAGAAATAGAAATCTTAAAACAAGATGTATTAGAAGATTTATTTGAAGAAAAATATGAGAGTGAAGATAAAGACTTTCAAAAACTAATAAATACATATACTAGTTATAAAGATGATACTCCTTTAAAGGACTTGATTTTAAAAATATATACTTATATACAAAGTAATCCATTTCCACAAAAATGGTTACATGGAAAAATAGAAATGTTCAATCTATCAGACAAATTAGAAAATGACTTTTCAAATACAATATGGGGACAACTTTTGCTAAAACAAATAGATGAAACATTGCAAGATGCAATAGTAAGACTAGAAGCTGAAAAAAAGAATTTAAGCAAATATCCAGAATTAGAAAAATTTTCACTAATAATAAATGATGATATTGAACAATTAGAAACAATAAGAGTAAACTTAGATTCTTGGAACAAAGCATATGAGTTGATGACAAATTTAAAATTCAAAACTTGGGCAACAGATAAGAAAAACAATATAGAAGCAAAAGATATAGCAAAACAAACAAGAGATGATGTGAAAAACGAGATAAAGAAAATTAAAGACAAAATATTAATATTCAATTCAAAAGAAGCAAATGAAGATATAAATTCAATGTATACAGTTCTAAATAAATTAGAAAAATTAATACTAGAATTTGGAAAGAACTTTGAAAAAAAGAAAAAAGAAAAAAATATCGTGGATTTTAGTGATATAGAACACTTTGCTCTAAAAATCCTATTAAATGATAATGAAGAGCCAACTGAAATAGCAAAAAAATATAAAGAAAAATTTAGTGAAATAGCAATAGATGAATATCAAGACAGCAACCTAGTTCAAGAATACATATTAACATCAATCTCAAAAGGAAATAACATATTCATGGTAGGAGATGTTAAACAAAGTATATACAAGTTCAGACAGGCAAGACCAGACTTATTTTTAGATAAATACAGAAAATACAAACTAAAATTAGAGCAACAAGAAAAAAACGATTTAAAAATACAACTTTTTAAAAACTTTAGAAGTAGAAAAGAAATATTAGACTTTTCAAATATAATTTTCTCAAATATTATGAGTGAAGAATTAGGAGAACTAAATTATACCAAAGAAGAATATTTAAATTTAGGAGCAAAATATGAAGACACAGGAGAAGACTTAAGAACAGAAATTAACCTTTTGGATATTGGAGAAAAAGAAGAAAACAATTTTGAACAAAATGATGAAAGTATAGAAAGTGAAGAACAAACACAAGAAGAAAGAGTAGAAGACATTGAATTAGAAGCTAAATTTGTAGCAAATCGAATTCAACAATTAATAGAAAACAAATTTCAAATCTATGATGCAAAAAAACAAGAAAAAAGAAATATAAAATATAAAGACATAGTAATTTTACTAAGGTCAACAAAAGAGCCTGCTCCAATATTTGAAAAAGAATTATTAAAATTAAATATACCAGTATTTAGTGACTCGTCATCAGAATATTTACAAAGCATAGAAATAGAAACAATAATGAGCTTGTTAAAAATCATAGATAATCCATTACAAGAAATACCACTAGTAGCAGTAATGAGGTCACCAATAGGCGGATTTACAGATAATGAGCTTGTGCAAATTCGTCTAAGCGACAAATTTGATAATTTTTATAATGCAATGTTAAAAGCCAAAAAAGATGTTGATACAACATTAAGAGTAAAAATAGAGGAATTTGTAAATTGCTTAGAAATGTGGAGAAAAGAACAGGAATATTTAAGTTTGGATGAATTAATTTGGAAAATATATAATGATACTGGATATTATAATTATGTTGGTTTAATGACAAATGGTGAACTAAGACAAGCAAATTTAAAAATGTTATTTGAAAGAGCTAAACAATATGAAAGTATAAGTTTTAAAGGACTATTTAATTTTATCAATTATATTGATAAAGTAAAAACTTCAAGTAAAGATATGGATTCAGCAAAAGTAATTGGAGAAAATGATGACGTAGTAAGAATTATGAGTATACATAAAAGTAAGGGGCTAGAATTTCCAGTAGTATTCTTATCTGGAACAGGAAAGCAATTTAATATGCAAGATTTAAATGCACAGATTCTATTACACCCTGAGATTGGAATAGGCGTAAAATATATTGATTATGATATGCAAATTGAATATGATACATTATCAAAACAAGCATTGAGAAACAAAATAAAAATAGAAACTTTATCAGAAGAAATGAGAGTTTTATATGTAGCATTAACAAGAGCTAAAGAAAAATTAATAATAACAGGATATACAACTGAAGATAAACAAAAGAAATTAGATGAAATGATTTATAAATATGACAAATTAAACCATGTTGTATTAAAAGAATGTAAAACATTTTTAGATTGGATAAAACTTGTATATATATATAATAAAGATGAAATGCAAGATATAGCATATATTCAAACATTCAACAAAAATGATGTTATTAAAATGTGCAAAACAAGTGAAGAAAAAGAAGAAAACTCATATAAAAATATTTTAGACAAATTAGCTAAATATGAAATTATTCAAGATGAGGAAAAGAAAATAGCTAATGTCTTGAATTTTGAATACTTATTTAAAAAAGCAACAACTATACCTACAAAAACATCTGTTACAGAAATAAAGAAAATGCAAGAAGAGAGTGCAAATGAGAATACTATCGGGAAATCAGCTGTAGAAACTCAAAATGAGTATATAGAGGTTAAAAATGAAAATATAGAAATACCTAAGCCAAAATTTTTACAGACAGATGAAGAAACAAAAATCACAAATGCGGAAAAAGGTACATTAATACATTTATGTATGCAAAAACTAGATATTACAAAAAAAGAATATTTATTGGATGATGTTAAAAAATTAGTTAATGAACTACAAATAAAGAAAATTATTTCACAAAAAGAAGCGGAAGCAATAAATATAAATAAAGTATATCAATTCACTAAAACAGCGCTATGGAATGAAATTATACAAGCTAAAGAAGTGCAAAGAGAAAAGCCATTTTATATTAGTATTCCTGCTAATGAAATTTATAAAGTTTCAGATGAATTGCAAGAAAACTTAACAGAAGAAGTTATTGTGCAAGGTATTATAGATTTATATTATATAAATAATAATAATGAATTAATTCTTGTAGATTTTAAGACAGACTATGTACCTAATAATGAAGGACGATTTTTAGTAGACAAATATAAATCTCAGCTTGAACTATATAAAAAAGCATTAGAAAGTGCTATGGGAAGAAAAGTGGATAAAGTATATATATATTCTACATTTTTAAATAAGGAAATAAATATGAATTCATAAGGTCTTTATTTTTTAGACAAAATATGATAAAATAACCCAGAACAAATAAAAGAAAGAGGAACATAAATGGAAACATCACAAGAAATAGAAAAGCAAAAACAATACATAGAAAAAGTAAAAGAAGCAAATAAAGGAAAAAACTTAAAATATTATATATTAACAATGGGATGTCAACTAAACGAAAATGACTCAGAAAAACTATGTGGAATGATAGAAGAAATGGGATATGCAAAAACAGAACAATACCAAGAAGCAGACTTGGTATTATTCAACACATGCTGTGTAAGAGAAAACGCAGAAGACAAGCTATTTGGAAAATTAGGTGAATTAAAAAGAGTAAAAGAACAAAAAGGTACAATCATAGCAATTGGTGGATGTATGATGCAAGAAAAACACATAACAGATAAAATTCACGAAAGTTATCCATATACAGACATAATATTTGGAACACATACATTACACAAATTTCCAGAAGATTTATATAAAACAATACAAAGCAAAACAAAAATGCAAGATGTATTAGATATAGATGGAGAAGTCTATGAAGGATTACCAATAAAAAGAACAAGCAACATAAAAGCATCTGTAACAATAATGTATGGGTGTAACAACTTTTGCACATATTGTATAGTACCATATGTACGTGGAAGAGAAAGAAGTAGACATCCAAAAGACATTTTAGAAGAAGTAGAACAACTAGCAAAAGAAGGATATAAAGAAATCACACTATTAGGACAAAATGTTAATTCATATTTAATAGTAGAGCAATGGAAAGAAAAAAATATAGATTATCAAGGAATAAACTCATTTGCTACATTACTAAGAGCAATTAACAAAATAGACGGAATAGAAAGAATTCGTTTTGTATCACCACATCCAAAAGACTTCACAGATGACGTAATAGATGCAATTGCAGAATGTGAAAAGGTATGTAAATTAGTACATTTACCACTTCAATCAGGAAGCACAAATGTATTAAAAAGAATGAACAGAAAATACACAAAAGAACAATACATAGAATTAGTAGACAAGATGAAATCAAGAATTCCAAACTTAACACTATCAACAGATATAATTGTAGGATTTGCAGGAGAAACAGAAGAAGATTTTGAAGACACATTAGATGTTGTAAAAAAAGTATGTTTTGAACAGGTATATATGTTTATATATTCAAGAAGAGTAGGAACACCTGGAGATAAAATGCCTGACCAAATACCAGAAGAAATAAAACATGAAAGATTTAATAAATTAAAAGAGTTAGTAGAAAGTCAAATAGAAGAAAATAATCAAAAATATGTTGGAACAATTCAAAAAGTACTTGTAGAAGGTCCAAGCAAGAACAATCCAGAACTTTTAACAGGAAGAACAGATAGCAATAAAGTTGTAATTTTCGAAGGACCAGCTGAACTTAAAGATAAAATAATAGATTTGAAAATAGTTTCAGAACATATGTGGTATTTGAAAGGAGAAATTTGACAATTGGTACCGGTTCTTTTTTGTCATTTTGCAAAAAAAAGAACTGGTCCAAATTGAAAGGAGAAAACTTAAATGGCAATGACATTAGAAAATATAAATAGAGCAACACTCTCACCAATGATGCAAAGATATTTAGAAACCAAAGAAAAATACAAAGATTGTATTTTATTTTACAGGCTTGGAGACTTTTATGAAATGTTTTTTGATGATGCAATAACAGCATCAAGAGAACTAGAAATAACATTAACAGGAAAAGACTGTGGACAAACAGAAAGAGCTCCAATGGCAGGAATACCACATCATGCTGCAGAAAGTTATGCAGCCAAGCTAATCGAAAAAGGTTATAAAGTAGCAATTTGTGAGCAATTAGAAGATCCAAAAACAGCCAAAGGAATTGTAGAAAGAGGAGTAATCAGAATATTAACTCCAGGAACAATTGTAGAAAGCAACCTCTTAGAAGAAAAGAAAAACAACTACATAATGAGTATTTGTAAAAGTGGAATATATTTTGGAATAAGTGTATGTGACATATCAACAGGAGAATTTTACAGCTGTGAAATAAAAGGCGAAAACAATTTTGAACTATTATTAGATGAAATAGCAAGATTTTCTCCATCAGAAATTATTGCCAATTCAATGATGTTTGAATGTCAAGAAGAACTAGACAAAATCAAAGAAAGATTCCAAATATATATGAGTAGATTTAGTGACAAATTTTTCTCAGACGAAGAAGGAAATCTATCATTAGACTATAATATAATAGAAAACAAAAAAGAGATAACAAACTTAAAAGAAAGAAAATTAGCTGTAAAATCAATAAACGCATTACTAGAATATTTGAATGAAACTCAAATGACAAGTTTAGAACATATTAATACAATAACATTATATAATATTTCAAAATATATGTCATTAGATGTAAATGCAAGAAGAAACTTAGAAATTACAGAAAAAATGAGAGACAGGTCAAAAAAAGGAACACTTCTATGGGTATTAGACAAAACATCAACATCAATGGGAGGACGTTTACTTAGAAGATGGCTAAATGACCCATTACTTGATGTAAAAGAAATACAAGAAAGACTAGATGCAGTAAAAGAATTAAAAGACAATATAATTCTTAGAGGAGATGCTATCGAAACATTAAAAAAAGTATATGACATCGAACGTCTTGCCGGAAAAATGGCATATGGAAATGCAAATGCAAGAGATATGATAACATTAAAAAATTCTTTACAAAGACTACCAGACGTAAAAAGTGTTTTAGCACAATGCACATCTTCAAAATTAAAAGAATTATATGAAGAATTAGATGAATTAAAAGATGTGTATGAATTAATAGAAAAATCAATTGTTGAAGACCCACCAATGACAATAAAAGATGGTGGAATAATAAAAATGGGATATGACCCTGAAATAGATAAACTTAAAACTGCAACAACAGAGGGAAAAAATTGGATAATAAAACTTGAAGCAGAAGAAAAAGAAAAAACAGGAATAAAAACATTAAAAATAGGATACAACAAAGTATTTGGATATTACATAGAAGTTTCAAAATCATTTGTATCACAAGTTCCTGATAGATTTATAAGAAAACAAACTCTAACAACAGGAGAAAGATATATAACAGAAGAACTAAAAACACTTGAAAATCAGATATTAGGAGCAGAAGAAAAGGTTGTAAATCTAGAATATAATGAATTTGTAAAAATAAGAGAAGAAATTGCTAAAAACATAAGAAGATTACAACAATCTGCAAAAGTAGTATCAACATTAGATGTATTATCATCATTTGCACAAGTTGCAGAGGATATGAATTATTGCATGCCAACTGTAACAGACAATGGAATTATAAACATAAAAGATGGAAGACATCCTGTAATAGAAAAAATGCTAGGAGTAGGAAATTTTGTTCCAAATGATACAATGCTTGATAAAGACGAAAACAGATTAGCAATTATAACAGGACCTAATATGGCAGGAAAATCTACATATATGAGGCAAGTAGCATTAATAACTTTGATGGCACAAATAGGAAGCTTTGTACCTGCAACAGAAGCTCAAATAGGAGTAGTTGATAAAATATTCACAAGAGTTGGAGCTTCAGATGACCTAAGTATGGGGCAAAGTACATTCATGGTAGAAATGATGGAAGTTGCTACAATCCTAAAAGAAGCAACAGAAAACAGTTTAGTTATTTTAGACGAAATAGGTAGAGGAACATCAACATATGATGGACTTTCAATAGCATGGGCAGTTGCTGAATATATTGCAGACAAAGAAAAATGTGGGGCAAAAACATTATTTGCTACACACTACCACGAGTTAATAGAGCTTGCAGATAAACAAGAAGGAATCAAAAATTACTCAATTGCTGTTAAAGAAAAAGGTGAAGACATCATCTTTTTAAGAAAAATTGTAGATGGAGGAACAGACGAAAGCTATGGTATTCATGTTGCAAGATTGGCTGGAGTTCCTAAAATAGTAACAAAAAGAGCGAATGAGATTTTGAGAAGTCTAGAAAGAAAGAGTATGTTAAGTGGTAAAAAACCAGAAAAGGAAAATAAAAAAGTTGTTGAAGGACAATTTGATATGTTTAATTACAAACTTGCAGAAATTGCACATGAAATTGATAAAATAGATTTGAATGAATTAACTCCAATTGATGCTTTAAATACATTAGTTAAAATAAAAGAAAAATTAAAATAAAATAGCAATTGGTGCCGGTTCTCAAATGTCAAAATGGCATTTGGTGCCGGTTCCTTTTTGCTCAATTTTGCCATGGGGGACGGTCCTTGGTGACAAATTTATAAAAGGATTTGCCAAAAAGGACCGTCCCTGTGACAAATTGTCGAAAAGTTTTTGGCATTCGACATAACTTCTTATATTTCTCTCTTGGAAAAATATGTAAATAAAAGTATAATAAGAGCAACGCAAATTTATTAAAATTTTTAGAAAGGAGTTCTTATGGAAAGTTTTTTTCAAAAAGAGGACAAGCAGTTAGTATTCAAAATAAATGAAGATATAGATGAATATTGCGCACAAAAGATAAGGAGGAGATTAGATAATGAAATTGAGAGATATATGCCAAAAGAAATTATATTTGATTTTAGTAATGTTTCTTTTATGGACAGTGCAGGAATAGGGCTTTTAATAGGAAGGTACAAATTTGCTAGAATGTTAGGAGGAAATGTAAAAGTTTCAAACATAAATACATCAATCAGAAAAATATTTGAAATGAGTGGAATATTGAGAATAATCCCAGAAACCAAGGAAGAATATAAGAACAAAAAGGAGGTGCAATATGAATAATACATATGACAATGAAATGAAAATAGAATTTTTAAGTAAATCAAACAATGAAGCATTTGCACGAATTTCAGTTGCAGCATTTATTGCACAGCTAGACCCAACACTCGAAGAAATAGCAGACATAAAAACAGCAGTATCAGAAGCTGTAACAAATTCAATAATCCATGGATATGAAGAAAAAACAGGGATAGTGAAACTAAACTGTAAGATAACCAAAGATGAAGTATTCATAGAAGTATCAGACTCAGGAAAAGGAATTGAAAATGTAGAAATAGCAAAACAACCATTATTCACAACTAAAGCAAATTTAGAAAGGTCAGGAATGGGATTTACAATAATGGAAAGTTTTATGGATGATGTACAAGTTGAATCAGTTTTGGGAATTGGAACAAAAGTAACTATGAAGAAAAAAATCAAAAATAATAGTCAAGAAGAGGAGAAAATTGCTATAACGACAAGGAGAGAGGCATAGTGTATGATAATGATATGAAGAAAATCGAAAAAGCTCAAAACGGAAACAAAGAAGAAATGACAAAACTAATAGAGGACAATAGTGGTTTAGTTTGGAGCATTGTTCGAAGATTTAGTGGAAGAGGATATGAAATTGAAGATTTATATCAAATTGGATGTATAGGTTTAATAAAAGCAATCCAAAGATTTGATACAAGTTTTGAAGTTCGACTTTCAACATATGCAGTACCATACATTTTAGGAGAAATAAAAAGATATATAAGAGATGATGGACCAATAAAGGTAAGTAGAAGTATACGAGAACTAAATGCAAAAATAGTAGAATTACAAAAAGAATATTTTAACAAATACGGAAAAGAAATATCATTAGAAGAAATAGCCAAAGATTTAAGAACTTCAAAAGAAGAAATTACAATGGCAATGGATTCTACAAGACCTGTAGATTCAATCGAAGATGCAAAATATAGAGATAATAAAACAGACAAAACAATAAGTATATTAGAAAATATATCAACAGGAAGAGATGAGCAAACAGAAATAACAAATAAAATTGCCATCAAGAATTTAATAAATGAACTAAATAAACAAGAAAAAGAAATAATAATGCTTAGGTATTATAAGCAAAAAACTCAAATGCAAGTATCAAAAATATTAGGAATTACACAAGTACAGGTATCAAGAATAGAAAGAAAAGTCCTAGATAATATGAGGAGGAAACTTATAATATGAAAAAAATATTACTCTATATTTTAAGCTTTATTATTTTATTTTTTATATTACCTATAATATTTACAATAACGCCTAAAGCTGAAACAGAGGAGGTTGTGAGTAATATAGAAAATGTAACACAAGAACAGCCAGAACAAGAAGTAGAAACAACAATTTATGATTATCAAAAATATAAAACTATAAAATTATTTCATTCTGGAAGTGGACAAATAGAAGAACTTCCAATAGATGAGTATTTATATGGTGTAGTTTCAAGTGAAATGCCAGCAAATTTTGAAATTGAAGCATTAAAAGCACAATCAATTGTTGCAAGAACATATACAATTTATCAAATTATGAACAATTCAGGAAAACATCCAGGTGCAGATATATGTGATAATTCTTCATGTTGCCAAGCATGGATAAGCAAAGATGAGAGGCTTTCAAAGTGGACACCAGAAGAAGCGGAAAGTAATTGGAATAAAATTGTAGATGCCGTAAATTCAACTAGTGGAAAAATCATAACATATCAAAACAAGCCTATTAATGCATTTTTCCATTCAAATAGTGGTGGAAAAACAGAAAGTTCATTAAACATTTGGGGAGGGATTGATTATCCATATTTAAAGTCTGTTGAAACAGCAGGAGAAGAAGGATATACACAATATAGTTCTGAGGCAAAATTTACAAAAGAAGAATTACTTAATAAATTGAAAGAAAAATATGAAGATTGTGAAATTGATTATTCACAAGAAAACTGTATTCAAATATTAGAATATACAACAAGTGGTAGAGTAAAAACAATCAAATTTGGAAATAAAGAAATCGCTGGTACAGAAGCAAGAACTATTTTAGAGCTTAGGTCAACAAATTTTACATTTACAATTTCGGAAGATGAAATCATATTCTCAGTAATAGGATATGGTCATGGAGTTGGAATGAGCCAAACAGGTGCTGATGCTCTTGCAAAAAGTGGTTCAAATTGTGAAGAAATAATTAAACATTTTTATACAGATGTGGAAATTGTTGAAGTAAATTCTCTTTAAATGAATAATCTTTGAAAAAAAGTAAATACTTGTATTAACAAATAACAAGGAGGAATTTATGAAAAGAGAGAAAAAATTTTTTGATAATGAACGCTTAATCATATATGTTGGAACAGCAATATTTTTTATTTTAGCAGTTTCTATTGGAATTGTAATGTACATGTCAACTAAAAAGGATTTAGAAATTAGTGAAAGAACTAGCAATGTAACAGAAGAAACACAAAAGGAGGAAAATACAGAAAATGCTAGTACAAGCATTGGAAAAACAGTAGAAGAACAAACTGAACAAGGCACACTTATTAAAGAAGATTCTGAAGAAAATGAAACAGCAAATACAAATACAACAAATAATGCAAGCACTTCTAATACAGAAAACACTACAAATACATCAACCACAAATACGGCTACAAGTGAAGCAAATACTAATGAAACAAATACAACAAATGCACAAAATGCACAAAATGAGGAACAACCTAAAGAAGAACCAAAAAATGAAACTACAGAAACTCAAGAGCAAGTTACAGAAACAAAACAAGAAGTGACTTTCATAAAGCCTACAGATGGAGAAATTATTGGAGAATTTGCAAAAGATAATTTGATTTATTCAGAAACACTAAAAGAATGGATAACACATACAGCTGTTGATATTAAGGCTGATAAAACAAGTGTTATTAAATCATCTGCAGATGGAATTGTTAAGTCAATTGTGAATGACCCAAGATACGGATTGACAGTTATAATTGAACATGATGATGGTTATGAAACTGTTTATTCTAATTTGTTGACTGCTGAGTTTGTTGTTGAGGGTGAAGAGGTTTCTCAAGGACAAACTATTGGAACTGCTGGAAATACTGCTTCTTTTGAGAGTAGTATGGATTGCCATTTGCATTTTGAATTGCTTAAGGATGGGGAGTATTTGGACCCTACAATTTATTTAAAATAAATTTACAACTACTTTAATATTTCTTAGCAAAAACATAGCTAGGGTGTAACAATCCTAGTCTTTGCTTTAGAAATATTAATGTAGTTGTATTTTTTTGCTTTTTACAAAAAATAGAAAATGAGTTTACATCACATCAACAAAAATGTGAAAAAAACTCAAAAAAAGTCTGCAAAAATGTGATAAAAATGCAAAAAAGCCTTGCAAAAATGTGATTAAGCTGATATAATTGTTATAGGATAAATATATAGTAATTATAGGAGATGGTTGATTTGAAAAGATTTATATTTGATGAATTATTAAAATGGAAAGAAAGCAAATATAGAAAACCATTAATATTAAAAGGAGCAAGACAAATAGGGAAAACATATATTTTAAAAAAATTTGGAGAAGAAAATTATGAAGGAGTGGCATATTTCAATTTTGATCATGATGAAGATTTACAAAATATATTTGTGAACACTAAATCACCCAAAAGAATACTAGAACAATTATCATTTATATATGGAAAAGCAATTCTACCAGAAAAAACACTTATAATTTTTGATGAAATTCAAGAATGTCCAAATGCATTAAATAGCTTAAAATATTTTCAAGAAGAGGCTAATGAATATCACATTGCTTGTGCTGGTAGTTTATTAGGAATTAGATTATCACATACATCATTTCCTGTAGGCAAAGTAGACTTTTTAAACATGTATCCAATGACATTTAGCGAATTTTTAATTGCTGATAATTGTGAAAATTTAGTAGAATACATGAAATCCATTAAAACAATAGAAAAAATACCTGAAATCTTTTTCAATCAATTAGAAGAAAAGTTGAAAGCATATTTTATAATTGGTGGAATGCCAGAAGCAGTTAATGTATGGGTAAATGAAAAAAATATTGAACTTGTAAATCACGTACAAGAAAACATATTAAGAGCTTATGAAAGTGATTTTTCTAAACATACGCAAAATAGTGAAGCTAATAAAATCTCTCTTATATGGAACAGTATACCATCACAATTAGCAAAAGAAAATAAAAAATTCTTATACCAAGTTATAAAAGAGGGAGCAAGAGCAAGAGAATATGAAAATGCATTAAACTGGCTAAATGATGCTAATTTAATTTATAAGATTTATAATATAACTAAACCAGATTTTCCGCTAAAAGCATATCATGATTTAAGCTCTTTCAAAATTTATATGAATGATGTAGGTTTATTAAGAAGAATGGCAAATCTAGATAGCAAAATTGTAATAGAAGGAGATAGATTATTTGAAGAGTTTAAAGGAGCATTTACAGAAAATTACATATTAACAATGTTAAATTATGTATTTGATGAAGTGCCAAATTACTTTACATTTGACAGAAATGAAATAGATTTCGTTATTCAATATAAAAATAAAATTATTCCAATAGAAGTAAAATCTAATAAGTCAACAAAAAACATCAGTCTATCTAAATATAATCAAAAATATGACAATGAAATATCTATAAGATTTTCTATGAATAATTTGAACAAAGATGAAAAAGTTTTAAATATACCATTATTTTTGACAGAATATATAAAAAATCTAATGTAATTATTTGAAAAAGCCTTGCAAAAACAAAAAAATATGATATAATGTATAAGCTATAAGAAAAGACGAGAAAGGAAGATTATAATGAATTGTAAAGTTGAAAAAACAAAAAACGCAAATGAAGTAAAATTAGAAATAACAATAGAAGCAGAAAAATTTGAAAATGCAATGAAGAAAGTGTATTTCCAAAATGCAAAATATTTTAATATACCAGGATTCAGAAAAGGAAAAGCACCAATGAATATAGTAGAAAAATATTATGGTGCAGAAATATTCTATGAAGATGCATTCAATGATGTAGCAACAGAATATTATGACAAAGCATTAGAAGAAAACAAAATAGAAGCTGTAAGCAGACCAGAAGTTGATGTAATCCAAATGGAAAAAGGAAAAGACCTAATTTTCACAGCAACAGTACAAACAAAACCAGAAGTTGAACTTGGAAAATATAAAGGAGTAGAAATCAAAAAAGTTGAATATCCAGTAGAAGACAAAGATGTTGAACATGAATTAGGACATATGCAAGAACATAATTCAAGACTAGTAAGCATTGATGATAGAGAACTTCAAAATGGAGATATAGCAACAATAGATTTCGAAGGATTTGTAGATGGAGTTGCATTTGAAGGTGGAAAAGCTGAAAAACATGAACTAGAAATAGGAAGTGGGTCATTCATACCAGGATTTGAAGACCAATTAGTTGGAATGAAAATAGATGACGAAAAAGAAATAAAAGTTACATTCCCAAAAGAATATTTCTCAAAAGATTTAGCTGGAAAAGAAGCAATGTTTAAAGTAAAACTACATGAAATCAAGAAAAAAGAATTACCAGAACTAGATGACGAATTTGCAAAAGACGTAAGTGAATTCGACACACTAGATGAACTTAAAGCAAGCATAAAAGAAAGATTACAAAAATCAAACGAACAAAGAGCAAAATACGAAATAGAAGAAAATGCTATAAAAGCAGTTTGCAAAAATGTAAAAGTAGACATCCCATCAGGAATGATTGAAATGGAAGTAACTCATATGATGAAAGACTTTGAACAAAGACTTTCATATCAAGGACTAAATATGCAACAATATTTAAAAATGATTGGTAAGACAGAAGAAGAAATGAAAAAAGAATATGAACCACAAGCAATAGAAGGTATAAAATCAAGACTTACTTTAGAAGCTATTATAAAAGCAGAAAAAATCCAAGCAACTGAAGAAGAAATAAAAGAAAAAATGGAAGAAATGGCTAAAAGCTATGGCAAAAAAGTAGAAGAAATAAGTGATAATGAAAACTTAAAGAACTACATAGAAGAAGGAATCGAAACAGAAAAAGCAATAGATTACATAGTAAAAAATGCAAAAATAAAATAATTTATTAAAAAGCTAGGGGGAAGTTTTGAAAATAAAAATCTTTTACCTAGCTTTTTGACTATAAAAGCCAAAAAAGGCCAAAATAAATAAGGAGGAAAATTTTATGTTAGAAAAAGAAAAATCAAGTTTAGTACCATATGTTATAGAACAAACAAGTAGAGGAGAAAGATCATATGATATATTCTCACGTTTATTAAAAGATAGAATAATATATTTAGGAGAAGATGTAAATGCAACAACATCAAGTCTAATAGTAGCACAAATGCTATTCTTAGAGTCAGAAGATCCAGATAAAGAAATATTCTTCTACATAAACTCACCAGGAGGATCAATAACAGATGGTATGGCAATAGTAGATACAATGAATTATATCAAATGTCCAGTATCAACTGTATGTGTTGGAATGGCAGCAAGTATGGGAGCAGTATTATTAACAGCAGGAGAAAAAGGAAAAAGATTTGCAATGCCAAATTCAGAAATACTAATACATCAACCATTAATTGGTGGTGGAGGACTACAAGGTCAAACAACAGAAATAAAAATACATGCAGACCATATGGTTCGCACAAGAGAAAAATTAAACAGATTCTTAAGTGAAAGAACAGGAAAACCAATAGAGCAAATAGAAAAAGACACAGAAAGAGATCATTATATGACAGCACAAGAAGCTTTAGAATATGGGTTAATTGATGGAATTATGGAAAAAAGAAGTTAATTAAAATAAAATAAAAAGGAGAAAAATAAATGGCTAAAAATGATACACCAAAAAGTGTAAAATGTTCATTTTGTGGTAAAACACAAGATAATGTAAAAAAAATAATTGCAGGTCCTGGTGTATATATATGTAATGAATGTATAGGATTATGTAATGACATAATTGAAAGTGAATATTATGAAGACGAAACATATACACTAGCTGGACTAGAAGAAATACCAAGTCCAAAAGAAATTAAAGAAACACTTGACCAATATGTAATAGGTCAAGAAGAAGCAAAGAAAACTTTAGCAGTAGCAGTATATAATCATTATAAAAGAATTGCTCATGAAGAAGAATTAGAAGAAAAGCATGAGCAAGATGATAATGATGTAGAAATTCAAAAAAGTAATATACTACTATTAGGTCCAACAGGATGTGGAAAAACTTTGCTTGCAAGTACACTAGCAAAAATATTAAATGTACCATTTGCAATAGCAGATGCAACAACACTTACAGAAGCAGGATATGTTGGAGAAGATGTTGAAAACATATTATTAAAATTAATTCAAGCCGCAGATGGAGATATAGAAAAAGCTGAAAAAGGAATTATCTATATAGATGAAATAGATAAAATAACTAGAAAATCTGAAAATCCATCTATAACAAGAGATGTAAGTGGAGAAGGTGTTCAACAAGCACTATTAAAAATTGTAGAAGGAACAATAGCATCAGTACCACCACAAGGAGGAAGAAAACATCCTCAACAAGAACTTCTACAAATTGATACTTCTAACATTTTATTCATATGTGGAGGAGCATTTGAAGGTTTAGAAAATATTATAAGAGATAGAATTGGTAAGAAATCTATGGGATTTGGTGCAGATATTCAAAGTAGTAAAGATATAGATAGATATGAAGTATTTGAACAAATATTACCACAAGATTTATTAAAATTCGGTATGATACCAGAATTTATAGGAAGATTACCAATAATAGCAACATTAAGAGAACTAAATAGAGAAGCTCTTATAAAAATAACAACAGAACCAAAAAATGCATTAGTAAAACAATATAAAAAATTACTAGAAATGGATGATGTTGAACTAGAATTTGAACCAGAAGCACTTAATGCTATAGTAGATAAAGCGATAGAAAGAAAAACAGGTGCTAGAGGATTGCGTTCTATAATTGAAGAAATTATGAGAGACATAATGTTTGATATACCATCAAACGAGAAAATAGAAAAATGTATTATAACAAAAGATACAGTTTTAAATAATGCTGGACCAAAAATAATAGAAAATCCAGAAAAAAAGAAAAAAATAAAAGCACCACGTGTAGCAGTTGAAGCTAAAGAAACAGCATAGATAATGTAAATTAAAACCCTTGACTTATGCCAAGGGTTTTTGTTTCTTAACTATTTATTATTATTTTGGTTGTTGTTATTATTTTCATTATTTCTATTTTTGTTATTGTTTTTATTTTGTTTATTATTTTTATCTGCCATAGAAGAACACCTCCATTTCAAATTACAAAAATATTTTACCCCAACAACAAAGAAATATACAAAAATATTGTAATTAAGCAAAAAATGTTCTATAATAAAAAAGAATTAAAAAGTTGAAGGGAATTAAAAATGAAAGAAAATATAGTTATAGGAATTGAAGGCACTGTAGGAGCAGGAAAAACATCAATTTGTAGATGTTTATTAGATAAAATAGAAAACTCAATTATATTACATGGAGGAAATATATATAGAGCAATAGTATATGGAATGTTAACACATAAAACACATATAGATACAAGTAAAAATCTAGATGCATTTGAAATAATGAAAGATTTAGGAATTGAAATAAAAGTCGAAGAACGAGAAACAGTAATATATATGAATGGAAAAAAAGTAAATGAAGATGCCTTACAATCAGAGCAAGCATCAATGGCTGTATCAAAAGTTAGTAATGTAGCTGATAATAGTAAATTATATCAATTCGGAAAAGAATTAATTGATAGATTTAGAAAAGATTATAATATAATATTATCTTCAAGAGATATAGTAAAAATGTATCCAGATGTTACCTATCATTTTTTTATAGATGCATCATTAGAAGAAAGAACAAATAGAAAATATATGCAATATAATAAAGAAATACCAAAAGAGCAAATTAAAGAAATGATTCAAAAAAGAGATGAATTACAAGAAAAAACAGGATATTATAAAATTTATCCACAAACCATAAAAATAGATGTAACAAATTGTAAAAATGCAGAAGAATCAACTCAATTGGTATTAGAAAACTTAAAGGAGTTAGTATCAAATGGAATTTAAAAACAAAAAACTTGAAAAATTTGAAGAAGAACTAAAAACCAAAGAAGTTGCAGTAATAGGGTTAGGGGTAAGCAATATTCCATTAATTGATTATTTAAAAGAAAAACAAGCAGATGTAACAGTATTTGATGATAGAGAAGAAGAAAAAATTTCTTCAGAGATAATAGAAAAAATTACAACATATAAATTTAAAAAATTTTTAGGAAAAGGAAATTTGGAACATTTAAAAGGTTTTGACATAATTTTTAGATCTCCAAGTTGTTTGCCAACAAAACCTGAGTTAGTTGCAGAAAAAAATAGAGGAGCAATAGTAACAACAGAAATCGAACAATTAATGAAAATGGCACCATGCACAATAATAGGAATCACAGGAAGTGACGGAAAAACTACAACAACTACATTAACATATAATGTTCTAAAAGACGCAGGTTTTACAGTTCATCTAGGAGGAAATATTGGAATACCATTATTCACAAAATTAAATGAAATAAAACCAAAAGATATAATTGTATTAGAACTAAGTAGTTTTCAACTAATGGGAATGGATATAAGTCCAGAAAGAGCAGCAATTACAAATATAACACCAAATCATTTAAATGTTCATAAAGATTATCAAGAATATATTGATTCAAAGAAAAATATCTTTAGATATCAAGATGAAAATGGAATTCTTGTATTAAATGCTGATAACGAAATAACAAGAGAATGTCAAAAAGAAGCAAATGGAAAAGTTATAATGTTTAGTAGTACACAAAAACTTGATAATGGCTTTATTGTTGATGATGGAATAATAAAAGAATGTGAAGACGGAATTAGAAGACATATTATAGATACAAAAGATTTAAAAATAAAAGGAATACATAATTATCAAAATATATGCACAGTATTAGCACTTACAAAAGGTCTTGTTGATGAGGATAAAGCAATTCAAACAATAAAACAGTTCTCTGGAGTGCCTCATAGATTAGAATTAGTACGCACATTAAATGGTGTGGAATGGTACAATGATTCTGCTAGTACGAGTCCAACAAGAGGAATCTCAGCACTTAATGCATTTGCAAATAAAGAAATAATTTTGATAGCAGGTGGGGCTGATAAGAATCTTGATTATACACCTATAGGGAAGTCTATAGTAGACAGAGTTAAATCATTAATTTTGATAGGTCAAACAGCACCTAAAATTTTTGATGCAGTAAAAAAAGAGCTTGAAGAACAACATAAGAGCTTAGATATTCATATGTGTGAAACTTTTATTCAAAGCTTGGAATTGGCTAAGAGAATTGCTAAGCCAGGGCAAGTGGTTTTGTTTTCACCTGCAAGCACAAGTTTTGATATGTTTAAAGATATGTATGATAGAGGAGATAAATTTAAAGAAGAAGTTAATAAGTTTTAATTATTATAATAAAAAGCAGAAATAGCAAGAACAATAAAGTCTTGCTATTCCTGCTTTATTCGCCCTAAATTTTAGGACAAAACTCACTATTTAAAAATTAAAACGTTTTAAAACGTTCTTTACCAGCCTTGATGAAGGCTTCGCAACTTTCGTAACGTCCGGTTCCAGGTGCCACGTTGTCGGGAGAGCTCAGGTAGCTGTAAAGCTGCCATACATTTGTCTCGGTCTGATCTTCGAACGCGACTTTGCGCCAGTTGAACTGACCGAATGCCAGATTGTGTTCTTCAGCATAAATCTGCCGATGAACTTGCCTTTGCAGATACACATCAGGATCGGTTGTAGCCCAAAGGTCTCCATGGCTGGAGAGTTTGTACGTAAAGTAGCTAATGGGCCTCAAACTTGTAATGCTACGGATTTTTTCCATGCAGAACATCTTCTTGTAATCTTCTTTAAGAGGTGCATCCAGCATGACGTGAATGTGCATGTGCACAATGGACTTCAATCCAACTGCACCATTCGGACCAGTTCCATGCTCATAAAATGCTACCGGAAGATGATACATCTTTGTTAAGATATCTGCTACATCCTCTTCCACCGTATAATATTCAGGTAGCCAACTTACTGGAATCTGTGCCAATGAAAGATAGTGGTCTTTAGTCATAATCATTAAATAGCCAGGGGCTAAAGGACCAAGACCAGGAACCACAACGAAGTGTTCCGATTCGTAAATAATCATATCGACCGTTTTGCATTTCAAATTGTGCTCATAGGTCGACATTCCCGGATGCTTTGTAATCTCACAAAACAAACATCCGTCACTGCTATTATTAGCAGTGTTTTTCACTTTGAACTCACCAGGTTCAATTTTGAATCCATAGCATAACTTTGTGATAACATCAGTTACCACATTTTGTTCCAAACTCGGCAAAAGTTCATCAGTGTTGAAAACGATTACATCCCCAGCATACGAAGGGGAAAGTTTTTGAAATGACCTCATTTTAATAATTGGCGTTTTGTTATGACGCCAAATATTTTCGATTTCGGACGAATCTTTAATTTCTACCAATCCTTCGTGATTAGCGAGAATTGGCATTACTTTGAACTGATTTTTCCCGGATACAATAATTAAAGATTTACGCCGTGTGATCATGATGAGCTTACCTCCTTGAAAAACGATTAAAATTTTTAAATAATATTGGTGAAGCGTTTATAAACGCCACATACAAAAGTATATAGTACGTATTATATAACAATTCAATAGTTATGTCAATAAAATATGTTGTTAAAACTTGCAAAATTTAATAAAAATATGTATAATTTAATAGAAAGGAGAATCAAAAATGGAAAAAAGTATAATATTACCAAATTACGAGCATTGTATATTAAATTTAATAACATCAATATTAAAAAATTATAATGTAGAAACAAAACATAAATCATTAGAAAGTATGGATAATATATTAAATAATAAATACAAAAATGTTGTTTTTATAATACTTGATGGAATGGGAGAACATATTTTAGAAAAAGTATCTCCAGCAGGATATTTTAGAAAAAAAGAAATAGATTGTATAACTTCAGTATATCCATCAACAACAACAGCAGCATTAACAACATATTATTCCGGAAAACCACCATATGAGACGGGTTGGATTGCATGGTCACAATATTTTAAGGAATATGGAAGAGATATAGACATGTTATCACATAGAGAATCATATACATCTAGAGATTTAAAAAATGCAAGAATAAATGTATTTGATACTATTGTAAAATATAAAAGTGTATTTGAACAAATTGAAGAGGCATTACCTAATATAAAAGCTTATGAAATAACACCATCTTATTCAGACAAAAGAGCAAAAAGAAGCATTAGAGCGGATTCAATTGATGAAATAATTATGAATATAGAAACATTATGTAAAAATCCGGATGAAAAATTTATATTAGCATATTGTGATAATCCAGACGGATTATTACATAAATTTGGAACAGATTCTGAAGAGGTAAAAGAATTCATAGAAAATACAGAAAGAAAAATAGAAGATATGTGTAAAAATCTTACAGAAGATACAGTTGTTATAATATCTGCAGACCATGGTCATAAAGACATAAATAAAGCATACTCTATATTAGATTATCCAGAAATTCAAAAATGTCTAATTTCACTACCTTCATTAGAATCAAGAGTAGTAACATTTTGGGTAAAGGAAGATATGAAAGAGGAATTTGTTAAAAATTTCAATAAAAATTTTGAAAATGATTTTTGGCTAATGACAAAAGAAGAATTTTTGGAAAAGAATATGTTAGGATTTGGAAAAAAGCATCCTAAGATAGACGATTTTATTGGAAACTATATTGCTTTGTCAATATCAGATAGTATAATAAAATTAGAAAATTACTTAACTGAAGGAAAAAAATTAAAAAAATCTACACATTGTGGATTAACCAAAGAGGAAATGGAAGTTCCTGTTATAATTATAAAAAAATAATAGAAACCTGTAGATTAAATACAGGTTTCTATTTGTTTTATTCCCACTCAATAGTTGCTGGTGGTTTAGAAGTTATATCATAAACAACTCTATTAACATGTTTTACTTCATTAACAATTCTACTAGAAACCTTCTCAAGCACTGAATATGGAATTTTACTCCAAACACCAGTCATAAAGTCAGTTGTTTCAACAGCTCGAAGAGCTATAGTATAATCATATGTACGTTCATCACCCATAACACCAACAGACTTTAAATTAGTAAGAACAGCAAAATATTGATTTATACTCTTATGCAATCCAGCTTTTGCAATTTCTTCTCTAAATATACTATCAGCATCTTTTAATATATTCAATTTATCTTCTGTAATATCACCTATAATTCTAATAGCTAATCCTGGACCAGGAAATGGTTGTCTATAAACTAGTTCTTCTGGAATTCCAAGTTCTAGACCAGTTTTTCTAACTTCATCTTTAAATAAATTCCTTAAAGGCTCAACAATTTCCTTGAAATCAACATAATCTGGAAGTCCACCAACATTATGATGACTTTTTATAACAGCACTTTTTCCAAGTCCGCTTTCTATAACATCTGGATAAATAGTTCCCTGTACCAAGAAATCCACTGTACCAATTTTCTTTGCTTCTGCTTCAAAAACTCTAATAAATTCTTCGCCAATTATTTTTCTTTTTCTTTCAGGGTCTGTAACACCAGCTAGTTTTTGTAAAAATCTATCTTTTGCATCAACTCTAATAAAGTTTAAATCATAATTTTCAGTAAAGATTTTTTCAACTTCGTCTCCTTCATTTTTTCTAAGTAAGCCATGATCAACAAAAATACAAGTAAGATTTTTTCCAATAGCTTTACTTAAAAGAACTGCAGCAACAGAAGAATCTACACCACCAGATAAAGCACATAATGCTTTTTTATCTCCGATTTTTTCTTTTAAAGTTTTGATAGAATCTTCTACAAATGATGACATTACCCAGTCACCTGAACAACCACAAATATTATATAAAAAGTTTCGTATTACTTGAGTACCATTTACTGAATTATTTACCTCAGGATGGAATTGAATTCCATATAATTTTTTTTGAGGTTCTACCATAGCAGCATTTGGACAAACAGGTGTTGAAGCAATCTTCTTAAATCCTTCTGGAACATTTTCAACGTAATCAGTATGGCTCATTAGGAAAACATTTTGAGTAGAAAAACCATTAAATAAATCTGATGTATTATCAATTGAAACATTTGTCTCTCCATATTCTCTTGTATTAGCATGAGCTACTTTTCCACCTAATGTATAAGCCATTAATTGCATACCATAACAAATTCCAAGTACAGGTATTCCTAATTCAAATATACCTTTTGCACATTTTGGAGCATTTTCTCCGAATACACTTGCAGGACCACCTGTAAAAATAATTCCTTTTGGAGCTTTTTCCTTAATTTTTTCTAATGAAATATTATAAGGAACAACTTCAGAATATACATTACATTCTCTTACTCTACGAGCTATTAATTGATTATACTGCCCACCAAAATCAAGTATTAAAACTAATTCTTTATTCATAATAAAATCCTTTCTTGCCAAAAAATACATTAATTGGCTTTTTTTCGATTTTATCATATTTTAGTGGGCTTGTAAACATAGAATTATTCAAATAAATTATTATACATATTAGATCTTGGTCTAGGAGGAGGTCCCATAGGTGGCCTCATAGGTGGTCGAGGAGGACCCATAGGAGGTCTATGACCAGGTCTTCCTGGTCTTCCAAGAAATTCTCTTAATAATAAAATTCGAATTAAATTGTTTAATCCTGGATTTCTTATGACTCGTTGTCTATTTTCTAATTGTCTGTTTTCTGAGTTTTTTGAATTAGAATTTCTATTTTCAGTAAGTTCATTATCTTCAACCGTAAAATATATTTCATCTGTTAATTCATCAATTAATTCTTTATTTACCATTCTTGTATTATTCATACATGCCTTTTGCACCATTGGATATACTATTCTATATATATCAGGATAGCAGTTCTCTAATTCTTGTTGCTGAATATTGTTCATGGCATTCATTTGATCAATACTGTCGCTTGAATACATATTATATGTATTTTGAGTATCAAATCCAAGTACACTTCTCATGTATTCTTCATATAAACTATTCATATTCTCACATTCCTTTCATTAATAATATCTATTATATGTTTTGAAAGAAAAGTGGTTACAAAGAACATATTATCCTTTTTGAATAAAAACAATATATAATCCAATATAAAAAATTGAAAATAAAATAAGAAATTTATGTTAATTTTGTGACATTTCAATGTTTTTATGTTATAATATATATATTAATTAATTGGTAAGAAAAGGAGAAAAAATGGTGAATGAATTTAATGTTATAGTTGTTATGAATGAAGCTATGATAAAATTATTGAAAGATAAAAATGCTCAATTTGATAATAATTTAAAAATCAAAAAAATGTTAGAAGATGAAGCTATTTTTTTTAAGATAAGCAAATCAGATGCATATCAAATTTTGAAAAATGTCGGAGTAAAACAAGAAAGTTTAGAAAATGTATATCAAAAACTTATTTCTTCAGATGTATTTTATGACTTATTAAATAGAGGAAAAATAAAAGAAGATGATGAAAATTTAATTGTTAAATATAAAATTTATAATTCTAATGATTTATTTAAAAGAAAAAATTAATAGGGTGTTTTGGAGGAATTTGAAATGAAAGATGAATACATAAAAAATTTTTATAAAGAAATTTGTGAAAACTTCGAAGGAGATTATAAAATAATTTTAGAACCGCCAAGAGAACTTAATGAAGATTGGATTGAATATGACCAAGTAAAATGGGAAATGGAAGAACCAATTAAAAATTTGGTAAACACATTAATAAAAGATAATTCGCTTAGTTTTGAAGAAAAATTATTAAGTGTTTATAAATTTATATGTTTGAATTACATATATGATGTCAATGTATTGTATTTCTTTAAAAGAGATACTAGTGATATAAATAATATAAAATATATAGCTGTTGATTGGTATGGTAGAATAGTAGGTCAAAAATGGATAGAAAATAGAAAAAAACACAATAGACGTATTTGCTATGAATTTGCTAGATTTTATGCAAAAGCAATAAATGAATTATTAGGAGAAAATGATAATTTAGAAGCTGTTATGGTTGGTGATAAAGAAAATTTACACTACTTTGTAGGATTAACTGGTAAAGATTATAGCATTACACTAGACTTAGATGATTTTAATAGTATAAAAGACCTTACAAGATTAAAATTGGGACTAACAATTAAGGGGATAAAAATATTAAGAGATGAATCTAATAAATTTAAAAAAGCGTTAGACAAATTCAATGAGGGAAGACCAGAGGAATTAGCTGAAGTTAAAGAAATACAAAATAATTTTGATGGAAAAGATGTTATAAAATATTTAAATGATATTATAGATATATTCAGAAAATACAATATTGATGCACAAGGATTTTTTGAATATATGAGATCAAAAATTGAAAAACAAGGTATAGAAATAGAAAAGATATGGAAAGAAGTAAAAGGCGCAAGCGAAAAAAGATATGTAAGATGCTTACTATTTAATTATAACTCTAATAGTTATTTATTAGATAGTTTAGAACAAACATTAAACAAAGTTAACAGAGAAGATATTGATAAAAATGTATTTGTATTTAATCCTGAAGATAATGAGTATCCTTATTATGGAGGATAAATTTATAAAAATGTAAAAATATAAGGAGTAATAAAAATGAGTGTTGATAAATCAAAACTATTAGAATTAAATAACCTAGTTAGTGTACATTTTAGAAGAAAACATAAAATTATTTTAAATCCTGAAAGCAAAAATGGTGATGAAGAAGATTTAAATGATGATATATTATATGATAAAGCTGAATGGAAAATATCAAATGAACTTCAAGAATATGTTGAAAAAATAGCAAGAAATATTCAGTTAAGTGCTGAAGAAAAAATATTAGCAATTTTTGAAGAAATAAGTAAAGAATATGTATATGATGATAATTTAATCTCTTACATACAAAAATTGGATGATGAAGCATATGATTTGCCAGATTGGTATGGTAGAGAAGTAGATGAAAATTGGGAAAAAAATAGAAGTACACACAGGAGAAGAGTTTGTTATGAGTTGTCTAGATATTTTGCAAAAGCTTTAACAGAATTAACTAAATATAATGAAGATTATAATGTTTGTATTTTATGGGATAAAGGACATACGCATTACTTTGTTGCATTAACATGTAGTGATTATAGTGTAACTTTAGATATGGACGATTTTAATAATATCAAAGATCTTACTAGGTTAAAAGCAGGATTAACGGCACAAGGTATAGTAATATTAGATGATAAAAAAGGAAAATTTAAGGATGCACTTGATAGATTTAATAATGATAGAAGTAATGATGCTATTAAGAAAATAGAAAGTGATGTACAAAGTGAGAAAGATAATGCTTCTTCTGATGGAGAAAATCAATTAAATCTTCAAACGGAAGGAAATGAAGATGTAACATTCATTAGAAATGCCTTAGAAATATTAACACAAAAATATGGAATTGATTCACAAGGTTTATATGAATATATGAAAGAAATAGTAGATATCAAATTGGGACCAGAAGCAAGAAAGAAAATATGGAAAAAATTAAAAGGAAAAGACGATAGAGAGACAAGATATATAAGATGCCTAGTTTTAGACATAGATAATCAAAGATATCTTCTTGATGTTGATAAAGCAATTTTGCGCGATTTTGATGAGGAAGAATTACATAGAGAAGACCCAGAATTCATTCCATATAAAGAACTTACACGTGATTGGGGAGAAATTTATGATGGGTCATAGAATACAGGCACTATTGAAAAAAATGTCATAAAATGTTATAATATAAGTATATTCAAAGTTTTTTTGAAGAGGAGGTCAACCAGTATGCTTAAGGTTGCAATTGCAACAACATCTCCTGAAAAGATTGCAGGAGTGAAGATGGCAGTACTTCGGTTCTTCAACTTAGAAGAGCCTGAAGTGGAGTTCAACTGTATGTCCACAAATTCTGGAGTTTCTGATCAGCCTTTTGGTGATGAAACCTATGAAGGAGCTCAGAACAGAGTATGTGGCATTAGGGAGAAATTTCCGAAGATGGACTTCTATATTAGCTGTGAAGCTGGTATAGAAAAGGCTTTCAACCAGTACTTTAATGTACAGGTTGTATGTGTTCTCGAAGAGAAATCCCAAAGTCTTTTTTGGGGGAAAAGCTCTGGCTGGTCAATTCCCACTAAAAATATCGAGATTATTAAGAAAAGTAATCTTGATACCTATCTTAGGGGGAAAGGGATTCACAGTATTGAAGAACTTCTTGGCACATCCCATTCGCGGAGATTAGCCGTAGCAGAAGCCACTGAGTTGGCGTTTGCATCTAGAAGATTAGGCTAACTCGTAAAAGCAGTTAAGGTCATTGAGCCTTAATTGCTTTTTTTTTATAAAAATATGAGTTAAATAATCTGGGGAAAATAGATATAAAAAATTTTGAAAAAATATAGAAAAACAAAAGCACTAAGT
>CALXEV010000006.1 GCA_944387425.1 uncultured Clostridia bacterium | reverse complement strand
AACTTGGGGATAGAGAAATATCAGAAAAGCTTAAGATAATAGTAGAAGCCAAAAGATATATAGATTTATATGTTGAAAAAAATAAAAGAGATTTCTTAAAACCAGGAGGTTTATTTGAGAAAACACAAAATGCGTTAGATGTATTGAGGGAACAAATAGAAACAGATTATTATGACCTAGAATTATGGGCAAAAAAAGAATTAAATTATAATTCTGAAATGAGTAAAATTTCAAAGTCATTAGAAAATATAGAAAAAATAATAAATATATTTGACGAAGAAATACCAGAAGAATTTAAAAGAAAATTTTATAAGGTAAAATTTTACGAGAAAGCATTACTGTGTGAACAAAATCAAAGTGATGTTGCCCAAACCTTTTTGATTGAAAATGAAACAGAAAGAAAATATTATGCAGAACTTGTAAGTGAAATAATAGACAAAATTCATAGAGAATCTGATGATGCAGAATTATTACAATTCATGGACAAGAATTTACAATTAAAAGATATAGATAATATTTTAAATGATTATGAAAAAATTATAGCAATACTAAGAATAGAAAAATATGGTAGAGAAGGCTTGTTTACTTTAAGATTTTTCAAAAAAGACACAATGTTACAAGAATATGTTGAATATGAGAATATGTTTGGTGATTATTCAGGCTATTATAGAGAACTCACATTGTTTAACTGTCATATTGGTCATAGTGAATTTGCATTTAATATAAAAAATACAAAATTTATTTCACTAGATGATGCAAATGAGTTTGATGGAATTAACGGAATCAAAATTGAATATAAACCACAAGGATTTTTAAATTTGACTATGCCTCTTGAAAAAGTCAATGGAGCAAGTTCAAAATTTACTCAAGAAATTCTAAAACTATGGAATGATTCTCCTAGAAAAAGTACATCATTTAAAGATTTTATTACTAAAGAATATGAATATCCATTTATTGTCGAAATTCCACAAATTGCTGAATTAGTATTATTACAAAATTTCAATTTGTATATTTCTTCAAAATATATACATAGATGTACTATTTATGGTAATTATAGTGATTTACCAAATTTCTTTTTCGTAAAAGATAGATTCTTTGCTGATACACAACAAGCAATTAATAGAAAAATTAGAGAAGATAAGCAAAACAATAAATCTGGATGGAATTCAAATAATTTATTGATACAGTATTCCGGAACTTCTCCTCAAAATGAATATGGTAGAATTAGTTTGGCTGAAATAATATGTAGATATGCATTAGCAATTCAAGAAATAACTAAATTACCAAAAGAAGAGATAAGAGACAGAATATTATCATTTGATAGTTTTAAAGTTCGGAAATCAAACCGAAGATAGAGCAAGTCTAGACGAGAATGATAATTTACATATTTATTTATCTGTTAGTCCAGAAATAACTGAAGATAACAGTGAAAGTAAAATGATTTTTGAAATTGTAAAAGGAATTACAAGATGTTTATTATATCATAAAGATGATTCTATTTTAAAAACTAAAAAAACATATTCTCATAGTACCATAGGAGATATTGGTGAAAAATTTGCTGACAAACTAGCTGAATATATTTCTTTTAAAATATTAGAAGATGGTAAAATGGGTAGTGATGAATATATGCAAAAAGATGATTTATATTTTAAAATACTTGAAGAAAACGAATTTTATCCATCAAGTTTAATACATGATGCTTTAGAACATCCTGAAAAAGCTAAACACTTGATTTTATGGAAATTAACTTTATATCCTAAATTGTTAGAAGCAGATAATCTTGAATTATATTTATATTTAATAGATAAAGATGGACGCAAATTTGCAAAAATAAATTCTAATTTTTTTATTGATGAACTATAAAACTTCACATTTCTTAACTAAACATAATATAATAGAATATATGATATTTAATTAAATATTGTATATTATCATATAAGGGAATAAACCTTAAAGAAGGAATGTATTATATGGACACTATAGTAGTAAAATTTGGAGGAAGTTCTGTTGCAGACAATGAAAAATTAAATAAAGTTGCACGAAGGATAATTAAATTTTATGATGAAAATTATAATGTAGTTGTAGTTGTATCAGCACAAGGAAAAACAACAGATAAGCTTATAAAAGAAGCTGAAGAATTATCTTTAAAACCAGACCAAAGAGAAATGGATGTTTTATTAAGCGTAGGAGAACAAATAAGTGCAAGTAAATTATCAATACTTTTACAGTGTCTTGGATATAAAAGCATATCACTTACAGGTTGGCAGGCAGGAATTCACACAAGTGAAGAAAATCAAAGTGCAAAAATCGAATATATAGTTCCAGACAGAATAACAAAAGAGTTAGAGAATAGAAATATAGTTATAATAACAGGATTTCAAGGAATAAACTCAAAAGGAGATATTACTACATTAGGAAGAGGGGGATCAGATACAACAGCAGTTGCACTTTCTGCTAAATTAAAAGCAAAACAGTGCTACATATATTCAGATGTAGATGGAATATATACAGCTGACCCTAATAAAATACCTCAAGCAAAAAAATTAAAAAATATTTCATATGAAGAAATGCAATCACTTTCATCTGAAGGAGCAAAAGTGCTTCATGATAGATGTGTAGAAATAGGAGAAAAATATGATGTACCAATAATTACTGGCTCAACATTTAACAATAATCCTGGAACAGTAATATCTCACAAAATGGAAGACACAGGGATTAAAAGTATTGTAAAAAAAGATGTTTCTAGAATTTCAGTTGTTGGATATGGAATGAGTTCAAAAGATGAAATACTGGGAAAGATTATAGAGATAGCTAATCAAAATAATTTGGAAATATTTAATATAGATATAAGTAGAACTAAAATATCTATTGTTTTTAAAGAAATAGTAAAAGATGAAATCTTAGATGAATTTCATAAAATTTGTACTGGTTCTTGAGCAAAAGAGAACCGGTACAAAATGCAATTTTGGCAAAAGAGAACCGGCACCAAATGTCATTTTGGCAAAAGAGAACCGGCACCAAATGTCCCAATTGAAATTAAAAAAAACACTTGTAAAAAATAAAATTATTGGTATAATAATAGAAGAGATTGGAGGAATTCATATGATAAAAAAAGTAGCAATATTAGCAAATGGTGGAGATGTATCAGGCTTTAACGCTGTAATAAGAGCAATAATAAAAACAGCCGAGAATAATGGAGTAGACTGTTATGGTTTTATAGATGGATATAATGGACTATTAAAAAACAATTTTGTAAAACTTAGTACATCAAATAATTCAACAGCATCAGGAATATTACCAAAAGGTGGTTCAATAATTGGTTCATCAACAAATGCAAATGTGTTTAATTATAAAGTAGTAAATGAAGATGGTACTGTTGAATACAAAGACTTATCAGATGTATGTGTAGAGAATATCAAAAAAGATGGATTTGATTGTTTGTTTACATTAGGAGGAGATGGAACACAAAAATCTGCAAGAGATTTCTCTTTAAAAGGAATAAATGTTATTGGAGTACCAAAAACAATAGACAATGATGTTGCATGTACTGAAATTACATTTGGATATAATACAGCAGTATCTGTTGCTGCAGAAGCATTGGATAGGCTACATACAACAGGAGAAACACATCATAGAATAATGGTATTAGAAGTAATGGGAAGATATGCTGGATGGATAGCCTTAGAATCAGCAATAGCTGGAGGAGCAGACATTGCATTAATCCCTGAAATTCCATATGATATCAATAAAGCTGTTGACAAAATCAATGAAAGAAGAGAACAAGGAAAAGAATTTAGTATAGTAGTTGTAGCAGAAGGAGCTGCACCAAAAGGTGGAACTATAACAGTAGCAAATACAAGAAACAATGGTGCTGGAGTAGACAATACAAAACTTGGAGGAGTTGGACAAGTTGTAGCAAAACAACTTGAAGAATTAACAGGTCTAGAAGCTAGAAATACTACATTAGGTTATATGCAAAGAGGTGGAACACCAACAGCATTTGATAGAGTTCTATCTACAAAATATGGAGCTAAAGCAATGCAACTAGCATTAGATGGAAAATTTGGTGTTTTAACTGTAATAAAAAACGGAAAACTAGATTATGCATCATTAGAAGATGTTGTAGGAAATAACAAAAAAATAGGAGCAGTTTCAGGAAATACAGAAGAAAGTAACTTAAGAAAAGTTACAATGGATGATGATTTAGTAAAAACAGCAAGAAGCATAGGAATATGCTTAGGAGACTAAAAATTCACAAAAGTTTCACATAAAAACACTTGACAAAATGACACCGCGTCATTACAATTATGACGTAGTGTCATTTTGCTATGCAAAAAACATATAAAAAAGGAAGTGATTAAGTGCCAAAAGAAACTTTTTTAAAGCTTTCAGAAGAGAAAAAGCAAAAAGTTCTAAATGCTGCAAAAAGAGAATTTGCAAGAGTCCCAATCGAACAAGTATCAATAAAGAACATTGTAGAAAATGCAGAAATAGCAAGAGGAAGTTTTTATCAATATTTTGAAAGCAAAGAAGATTTGTTAGCATATATTTTAAAAGAAAATGCAGATGAAATTGATACTAAAATAAAAAATAAAATATATGAAACAAAAGGTGATGTTTTTGATGCTTACATAGAACTTTATGACCTTATGGTAAAAAAATTTGTAGAAAATACTGAACAAGAATTTTTTAAACAAATTTTTATAAACCTTAGACTATCAGATGAAAGTTTATTTACTTTAATAAAAAGTGTAAAACCACAAAATATAATAAAGTATTTTGAAATGTTTGACAAAACATCACTTAAAATTAACGTAAAAAATGATTTCATCTTAATATGTGATATGCTAAATGTTATCACCAGAAGAGCTATTGTTAAGAATTTCAAAGGCAATTCTCAAGAAGAATGCCGACAAAATTTCTTAAAGCAAATAGACTATTTAAAATATGGAATAATTAAAAAGGAGGAGTAAAATGCTAAAAATTTTAAAAAACTTAAAACAATCATGGTTATCTGTTTTGGTAATAATAGCACTTCTATGTTTACAAGCAGCTACTGACCTTGAATTACCAAATTACACATCAAAAATAGTAAATGATGGAATTCAAGCAGGTGGAATAGAAGATTCTGTACCAGAAACAATAACAGAAGAGGACATGAACAGTTTACTACTTTTCACTACTGATGATGAATTCATATTAAATAACTATGAATTAGTAGATTCAAAAAAATATGAATTAAAAGACATAAGCAATAGTGAAAGAGAAGAACTTTCAAACAAAATGTTAGACCCAATAATAATCTTTGGAACAGTACAAACAGAAGAAACAGCAAATCAAATAAAAACTCAACTTATGGCAAATGTTCCAGAAGAGCAAAAAGCAATAATAGGAAACATGTCACTAACTGAAATATTGAAAAGTTTACCAGAAGAACAACTTTCTCAAATACTAAGTGAATCAGAAAAACAAATTGATCAAATGCAAGAAACAATAAAAGAACAAACTGCAATTTTGTATATAAAACAAATATATACAAATGCTGGTGTTGATTTAGATGATTTACAAATGAGTTACATATTTACAACAGGACTAAAAATGCTAGGTTTAGCAGCTGTAAGTATGGCTTCAGGTATAACAATAATGATGTTATCATCTAGAGTTGGTGCAAAAATGGCAAAAACTTTAAGAGAAAAAATCTTCAATAAAGTTTTAAAATTCTCTACAAAAGAATTAAGAGAATTTTCAACAGCATCATTAATTACACGTAGTACAAACGATGTTCAACAAATACAACAATTATTAGCTATGCTATTTAGAACAGTTGTATATGCACCAATAATAGGAATTGGTGGAATTATAAAAGTTATGACTGAAAGTGATAGCTCAATGGCATGGATTATAGGTTTAGCTGTAATTGTAATATTAACAGTAGTTGCAACATTATTTGCTGTAGCAATGCCTAAATTTAAGAAACTACAAAGTTTAATTGATAAATTAAATGGAGTTACAAGAGAGATATTAACAGGAAAATCAGTTATTAGAGCATTTAATACTGAAGAAAGAGAAGAAAAAAGATTTGACAAGGCAAATGTTGACTTAATGAAAGCAAATATATTTGTTAATAGAACAATGTCAATAATGATGCCTGCATTGATGCTTATAATGAATGGAGTATCAATCCTAATCATATGGGTTGGAGGACATAATGTTGACCAAGGTGTAATGCAAGTTGGAGATATGTTAGCGTTTATCCAATATTCAATGCAAATTGTAATGAGCTTCTTAATGATATCAATTATATCAATAATGCTACCAAGAGCATCTGTTTCTGCAAACCGTATAGTTGAAGTAATTGAAACAGAACCAAGTATAAAAGATAAAGAAACAACTAAAAAATTAAATCTAGAAAAAAGAGGACTAGTAGAATTTAAAAATGTATCATTTAGATATCCTGATGCTGATTCAGAAATCCTTGAAGATATTAATTTTACTTGCGAACCCGGAAAAACAACAGCTATTATTGGAAGTACAGGAAGTGGAAAATCAACAGTAGTAAATTTAATACCTAGATTTTATGATGTTACAGGAGGAGAATTACTAGTTGATGGTGTAAATGTTAAAGATTTATCACAAAAAGATTTAAGAGATGCAATTGGATTTGTACCACAAAAAGGAGTTCTATTCTCTGGAACAATAGAGAGTAATATCAAATACTCAAATGAAAATATGTCAGATGAAAAAATGGTTGAAGCAGCTGAAATTGCTCAAGCAACAGAATTTATTGAAGGAAAACCAGATAAATATAAATCAGAAATAGCACAGGGTGGAAGTAATGTATCTGGAGGACAAAAACAAAGACTTTCTATAGCAAGAGCAGTTGCAAAAGATCCTGAAATATTTATTTTTGATGATAGTTTCTCTGCATTAGATTTTAAAACAGATGCGCAATTGCGTGAAGCTTTAGCCAAAAGAACTAAAAACAAGACAAATATTATTGTTGCACAAAGAATTAGCACAATATTAAATGCAGATAAAATAATTGTGTTAGAAGATGGCAAAATTGTTGGCCAAGGAACACATGAAGAACTAATCAAAAATAATGAAACATATAGACAAATAGCATTATCACAATTATCTGAAGAAGAATTGAATATTGAAACAAATAAAGAAAAAAATAATGATGGAAAGGGGGAATAAGATATGCCAGGACCTATGGGAGGACCAAGAGGTGCTCAATCAGTAGAAAAAGCAAAAGATTTCAAAGGAACAACAAAAAAACTTATAAAAAATTATTTATCTAAATACAAAATTGGAATAATTGTTGTTTTAGTATTTGCAATAGGAAGCACAATATTTTCAATAGTAGGACCTAAAATTCTTGGAAATGCTACAACAGAAATATTTAATGGATTAGTAGGCAAAATTTCAGGTACAGGTGGAATAAATTTTGGAAAAGTCGGAAGCATATTATTGACACTATTAGGGCTTTACTTAATAAGTGCATTATTCTCCTTTATTCAAAGTTTTACAATGACTGAAATAGCGCAAAAAATAACATATAAAATGAGAAATGATTTATCAGCAAAAATAAATAAATTGCCAATGAATTATTTTGATAAAAAAACAAATGGAGAAGTATTATCAGTAATAACAAATGATATAGATACATTAAGTATGAACTTAAACCAAAGTGTTACACAAGTTATTACATCTATATGTACACTTATAGGTATCTTAATAATGATGTTATCAATAAGTTGGCAAATGACTTTAATATCAATAATAGTAATGCCTATTGGAGCATTTTTAGTAAAAATAATTGTAGGAAAATCGCAAAAATATTTCAAAATGCAACAAGATTATTTAGGACATGTAAATGGTCAAGTAGAAGAAGTATTTTCTGGATTAACTGTAGTAAAAGCATTTAATGGTGAAGATGAAGCAAAAGAAGAGTTTGAAAAAGCAAATATGCAATTGTGCAAATCAGCATGGAAATCACAATTCTTATCAGGTTTGATGCACCCAGTAATGAATTTTATTTCAAATATTGGTTATGTTGGTGTAGCAATGGCAGGGGGATATTTAGCAATTAATGGTACAATTACAGTTGGTAATATACAAAGTTTTATTCAATATAATAAACAATTTACTCAACCAATAAATCAAATTGCACAAGTATCTGCAATGTTACAAGCAATGATTGCTGCAGCTGAAAGAGTTTTCGAATTCTTGGAAGAAGATGAAGAAGTTGAAACTAATAAAGAAGGTCTTACAACAGAAGGATTAAAAGGAAACATAAAATTTGATCATGTAAAATTTGGATATAATCCAGATAACATCATTATAAAAGACTTTAATGCAGATGTTCATGAAGGACAAAAAATTGCAATAGTTGGACCAACAGGTGCAGGAAAGTCAACAATGGTTAAATTACTTATGAGATTTTATGATGTTACTGATGGTGCGATCTTGCTTGATGGTCACAATATAAAAGACTTCAAGAGAGGTGACCTTCGTCAAATGTTTGGTATGGTTTTACAGGATACATGGTTATTTGAAGGAACTGTAAAAGACAATATCAAATATGGTAGAGAAGATGCAACTGATGATGAAGTAATTCAAGCAGCAAAAGCAGCTCATGTACATCATTTTATAAAAACATTACCTAATGGTTATAATTCAATTTTAAGTGATGATACAAGTGGTGTTTCTGCAGGGCAAAAACAATTACTTACAATTGCTAGAGTAATTTTGGCAGACCCTAAAATTCTTATATTAGATGAAGCAACAAGCTCTATTGATACAAGAACTGAGATTGAAATTCAAAAAGCAATGGATAATTTAATGAAAGGTAGAACTTCATTTATTATTGCACATAGATTGTCTACAATTAAAAATGCTGATTTAATTCTTGTTATGGATCATGGAGATATTGTAGAACAAGGTACTCATGAGGAACTACTTACTAAAGGCGGATTTTACGAGAAATTGTATAATAGTCAATTTGAAGATTGCATTGATGAAGTTGAATAAAATACTTGAAAAACAAAGCGAAAATAAAGCATATGATGTTTTATAATCATATGCTTTATTTTTTATTAAAAAATAAGTTTATTCTATATAATTAGAAAAAGTGTATTAACAGCACAATCAAAAGTTTATACTGCTGTAAATTTTGCAATGGTACAAGCATATTGGGAAATATGAGACAATTTTATCGAGCTTTTCCAATTCGCCACACACTGTGTGACGAATTAAGTTGGTCACATTATCGATTATTAATGAGAATAGAGATCCATATGTTTTAGAATTTTTAGGATTAGAAGGAAAAACTAGTTTTTATGAAAAGTATTTAGAACAAGCGATTATAGATTATCTGCAAAAGTTTTTATTAGAATTAGGTAGATGTTTTTCTTTTGTAGCAAGGCAACAAAAAATAACTTTTGATGGAAAAAATTTTTTTATTAATTTAGTTTTTTATAATTATATATTGAAATGTTTTATTATAATAGACTTAAAACTTGGAGATTTTACACATCAAGACTTAGGGCAAATGCAGAAGAAAATAATCAAATATTTGCATCAAAATATAAATTATATTTACCAACTGAAGAAGAATTTAAGAAAGAATTAAATTTAGATAATTACGTAAAAAAGATGAGGATAAAAATATTGAAAATTAAATATTAGATACAAGAATAAACTATTAATATCCCTAATTTTAATTATAGCGAATTCGCCATAATTAAAAGTCGAGCAGGTTTAAATAGTTATAAGATAAGTGTTAAAGAGAGGTCAGGTAAAAAAATGCAATTGGAATAGTTGCAAAAATATGCAAGTATAAATGAATAAAATACTTGAAAAGTAATAAATATTATGCTAAAATCTTGTAATGTTCGCTCAAGAGCAAACTTGAATAAAATGTTTTTTTAATAGGAAAAATCAAATATTTTGAAAAAACTTATAAAAGCACTTGCGAAAATGTGTTTGGTATGATATAAATAATAGACTAAGGGAGGTGAAGTAATGAGATTAACTTTTACATATATAATAAAACCAAACAAAAGCCAAGAAAAAATAATAAAAGAACTAATGTGGCATAGTAGCAAAGTGTATAATATGTTAAATTATGATGTAAAAGAAGGAAAAGAAAAAATAAATGCAAATGGAATATTAAATGTAGAAGGAAGTAAAATATACAAAAAATATAGAAAAGAAAATTGGCATTCAGAATACTTGCATTCACATATGTTACAACAAATAATATTAAATTATATAGGAGATTATAAATCATATATAGCAATAAAAAGTATGCATGAAAAAGGAGAAAAAGAAATAAAGGGAAAACCAAGAATGCCAAGATATAAGAAAGAAGATAAAGTACAAATAACATTTACAAAATATGCAATAAGAAAAGAAGGAAGAACAATAAAACTATCTATATCAAAAAAGATACAGGAAAAATTCCAAGTAAAAAGTTTAAATTTTCTAATACCAAAGAAATTAGAAAAGCTTGTAAATTTAGATAGTATAAAGATGATAAAGATAGGAAAAGAAAAAAATGAAAAGTACAAAATAGAAATAATATATGAAAAAGAAGAAAAGAAGCAAGCAAAAGGTTCAAATATAATGGCAATAGATTTAGGAATGAACAATTTAGCAACATGTACAAATATGAAGAATAATAAGAGTTTAATAATTGCAGGAGAAAGTCTAAAATCAAAAATAGGATATATAAATAAAGAAATAGCAAGACTAGAAGGAATACAAATGAAGATGATAGGAAGCAAGAAATATAAAAATACAAAAAGAATAAATAAGTTATATGAGCAAAGAAGAAATTATAGTAAAACATATATGCATAAAGCAAGTAGACAGATAATAGAATATGCTCAAGAAAATGAATGTAATACTATAGTAATAGGAAATATAAAAGATATAAAACAAAATATGCAAAATAATAAAAGATTTGTTCAAATGCCAATACAAAGTTTAGTAGAAAAGATAGAGTATAAAGCAAAATTAGAAGGGATAGAAGTAGTAAAAATCACAGAAGAATATACATCAGGAGTAAGTAGTATAGATAAAGAAGAAATAAATAAAGAAAATTATGACAAAAAACGAAGAATAGAAAGAGGATTATTTAAAACAAATAAAGGAAAAATAATAAATGCAGATGTAAATGGAAGTATAAATATATTAAGAAAATATATAAAAAACATCTTTAGTCCAAACCTAGAAATAGCGATGGATATTGGTCGAGAACAACGACCATTAAAGAAAAGGGTTGCCTAGAAATAGGTGGAAACTTAAAAACAACATCTTTAAAAAAAGCACTAAAGTAATAATTAGCGCTTAAGTGAACGAAGTTCACTTTTGTTCTAATGGATGTGAACATTTGAAATCTACTGGACAAATAAGTTCAAATTCTTGTGAAGAAACAAATTTTTATTGTGAGAAACAAGAAGATGTGTATGGATGCAAACACCAAGTATATTATGAGCTTGGCAAAGGCAATAAAGAGGGAAAAATTCCCAAGCCTAGCAATTGTCCATTAAAGAAACATTAAAAAGGATGAAAGTACATGTCTATAAATATATACTTTCATTTTTTTAAACACTTAATCGAGATTTTTTGCTCTCATTTTTGTGTTGAATTGATAAAATATTTGTGCTATAATCCATTTGTCCGTAAACACATTTATTAAACAAGGAGGTTTTCACAATGAAACGGTTAAATTGTGATGTGTTCATGGTTGAAGGAACTAGGCTTGATGGAAATGTATGCATTACAGGAAATTTCTATATGGAAAAAGACTGTATTGTAACAGGAGAAATTGATGCAGGAGAAAGTGTTATTTTGAGCGATAATGATGTTGTTGCATATGTTCGTTCAGAAACACCTGAAAATCCCAATAAAGACATTTCGTATAAATTTATGCCTTGCTTGGGAAAAAACATTACTGCTGGTGGAGATGTAATTAGTGGTGATTGTTGTTGGGTCGGTAAAATTAATGCAATTGGTAAAGTACTTTTAGGGGAAAATTCTAATAGTACAGGAATTAAAACCGAGTCTTTGGTCCATCTTGTGAGTGATTCCTGTTCTGGCGATATTGAAGCTGGAGGAGATGTCATTCTCGAAAATGATATTTCTGTTGGAAATATTAAGTCATACGGTTCTGTTTCTATGGAAAACAATAATGTTACACAAAAAATTGATGCTCAATACGAAGTCCGTATTAAGGGAAATGCTTATACGGGTGCCATCACAGTTCACAATCATTCCTTTATTCGATTTGGTAACAAGTAAATAAACAATGTAACACAAACCTTCAAAAAGGGATTGCACAATGTGCAGTCCCTTATTTTTTTAATAAAATTATAAAAAAGTATTGACAAAAGACATACCTAGATATACAATGCATACAAACACATAGTAATTCTATGTATAATTTAAGGAGGTAAATATGAAATTAAGTAAGGAACTTTTAAAAGGAAGTACAGATATGCTTGTTTTAAGTATTCTAGAAAATGAGAGTATGTATGGATATCAAATGATTAAAAAATTACGAGAAAAATCAAACAATATTTTTAATCTTCAAGAAGGAACATTATACCCAATACTACACAATTCAGAGTCAAAAGGTTATATAACATCATATTGGGACACAACTAATTCGAAAAAAAGAAAATATTATACCATTACAAAGGATGGCAAAAAGTATTTGAAAGATAAAAAAGAGGAATGGAAGATATTTAGTAATGGGATAAATGATGTTGTAGGAGGTATTTTATATGAATACTAAAGAATTTATAAAAGAAGTATGTCAAGAGATAGATTATAAGCCTATAAGAAATTCAATTGCAGAAGAAATAGATTCTCATATTCAAGAACTTCAAGAAGAAAACATAAAAAAAGGTCTTTCAAAAGAAGAATCCGAAAGAATTGCATTAGAGCAAATGGGAGAAGCAAAATCTATAGGAAAAGCTTTAAACAAGATACATAGACCTAAATTAGATTGGAAATTAGTGTTATTAGTATTTTTTATATTTAGTTTTGGAATATTAATAACAATTTGCAAGCAAACTACAAAAAATACAGGAATTACTGAAATTATAGTAAATATTTTATTTGGTATTTTAATTGGTTTTGGTATATATTTCTTCGATTATAGAAAAATTAGAAAATATTCTAATTTAGTATATCTTGTTGCATTACTGGCATTATTATTACCTGCTTTTGATATTTTAACAAATACTATAGGAGGAATAAAACATATTTCTATAATGGGAATTAATTTTAAACCTACTGTAATATCTGTACCACTCTTTATAATAGCTTTTGTAGGATTTTTAATTGATTACAACACAAATAATAAACTAAAAATTAGCTTAAATATTACTAATTCAGAACATAATATTTCTCTAACAAAAGATTTATTAAAGATAATTGTTTTAAGTTTGTTTTCTATAATAATGATAGCAGAGACACCTTCACTTACTAATGCTGTAATTTTGTCAATAATATATATCGTTTTAGCAACAATATATATAGTGAACGCAAATGAAAAGTGGAAAACTAATATATTAAAATTCTACGGAATTATTGGAGCTGTTTTGATATGTTTTATGTTACTAATTGGAGAAAGAGGCATATTATATTTTATTAATAGATTTGATGTTTCTATTAATCCGGAAAAAGATCCAAATGGAATGGGATATATAGGAATGTTAGAAAAAGAAATAATTGATAATGCAAATTTTATTGGTGAGGCAAACACTGAAATAATGGATAAAGAAGTAATACATACTGAAAGTGCATTTTCTTTTGTTTATTTAATTGGTAAACTAGGAATCATTGCAGGTGTAACTTTAATCATATCTATACTTTTAATGTTTTATAAACTTATATTTAATGTAAAGTTAATAAAAGATGTGTATGGTAAATTTATAATAATAGGTTTAAGCTCGTTTTTTATTATTCAAGCAAGTGCCAATATATTGATGAACTTGAATTTAGGAATAAAAGTAGATGTGCTTATACCATTTATTAACTTTAGTGGTTTGTACTTTATTATGAATTGCATTTGTTTAGCTCTTATATTATCTGTTTATAGAAGAAAAGATATTATTATGAATTCATAATGACTTTAAATGTTGATACTTTTATAGTATTGACATTTATTTTTTTAGGACAATATTGTAAAAAAATAACTTTATGCAACTAAAAATATCAATTATATTGTCTAATATATGAAAATGATATATTAATAAAGAGAATTAACAATATGGAGGAATAAATGGAAGAACTAATAAGAAGATTTAAAGAAGGAGATATTAGTGCATTTGATGAATTAATCATCAGCTTGCAAAGCGATTTATATAAGATTGCTAGAATGAGACTGTCTTGTCAAGATGATATTAATGATGCTGTTCAAGAAACAATTATACAGGCATATAAAAATATAAAGAAAATCAAAGAACCTCATTATTTTAAAACCTGGATTATTAAAGTTTTAATAAATAATTGTAATAATATTTTCAAAAAATATTATAAAAAGGAAATTATTAAACTCGAAAATGAAGAGGAAATTAATTTATATGCTAATAATGAGGAAGAGAAAATTGAAAATCTGGATTTTTATAATTTAATTGAAAAATTAAATTATAAAGAAAAAGAAGCTATAACATTGTATTATTTATTTGAGTTTACTACTAAGGAAATAAGTAAGATTTTAAAAGAACTAGAAAACACAATAAAAGCAGGATTTCGAGAGCAAAAGGAAAACTAAAAAAATATATAAAGGAGAAAATGTGAATGGATAAATTAGATTTTGAAATAAAAAAAGTATTGAAATCAGAAATAGACCTTCCATGTGAATACACAAAAATGATTTCATATACTTTAAAAAATAAAAATAATATTAAGAAAAATCGTTTCTGGAAACAAAAATTATATCGAATGTTAATCGGTGGCTTGGCAACTATTTTAGGAACTACTGGGGTTTGTTTTGCTAGTGCAAAAATATATAGTGAATATATTTTAAAACAAGAAAATATTGAATCAAGTGGTCTATTTGTAGACGAAAACGGAGTTAGTAATTATGAAACAGACTTCACTCAAAATGATATGATTTATGGAGAAGAAGAAAAGTTTTTATATAAAATAATAAACAATTATTCTGACTATAAAAAATACAAGAGCAGAGTAAATGAATTACCAGAAATGAGCGAAGATGATTTTAGTGAAAAAATTATGCTTATTGTTACTTGGGCTAGTAATCGTGAATTACATGAAATGGATTTAGAAATAAAAAGTATAAAGTCAGATGATACTACTACATACATAACATTAAAACAAAAAGAAAATCCAAATTATAATACACAGAATAATATAATATATTCGATAATTTTAAATAAAGATTTAAAAAGTAATATAAAAGTGCAATTCGAACTTCCTGAATTTACAAGTACTAATTTTGTTGATGCTAAAAATTTACCTACTGATTATAGTATTGAAGAAGCAATAAAAGATGGATGCTTTGTACTATATAATGGTGCACTAAAATCAAATAATTTACATGCAATAGATGAATTTATAAATAAAAGTGAAAGTGGTGAAAACTGTTTTATTAGAATTTATTGTAAAGAAAATTATGATATTAGAACTGGCACTTTCATTTATGATGTTGAATTTAGAGATGGTGTATATTATCAAAAAAGGACAGATATATCTGATATTAACAAAGAATCTAGTTTTCATAGTTATGAGAAAATATTAAAAAACGAAGATGGTCCATTTGGAATAGAGTATTATTGGGTAAACAATAAAAAAGAAATGGAAAATTCATATTATGTTACAGATCCGTTTGTTTTTATAAAATGATAGGGATTGCACAATGTGCAGTCCCTTAATTATTATTCTTTAATCTCCTTAGACAACTTATTTATAGCCTTAGTTTCGATACGAGATACATAAGAACGAGAAATTCCCATTTGCTCAGCAATCTCAATTTGAGTTTTAGGTTTATGACCATCTAGCCCAAAGCGAAGTTCTAAAATAGTTCGTTCTCTATCTTTTAACATACTCTTCATCTTTTCATATAACAATTTAACTTTCATCTTTAGGTCAACCGCTTCTTCAACACTTCTTTCATCATTTTCAAGAACTTCTTGAAGAGTAATCACATTATCATCTTTATCTTTACCAATAGGTTCATTTAAGTACACTTCGGCATTCAACTTTTTAGTAGCTCTAAAATGCATAAGAATTTCATTATCAATACATCTTGAAACATATGTAGAAAGCTTAGCACCTTTTTCTGGTTTAAAGCTATTAATACCTTTAATTAAACCAATAGTACCAATCGAAATTAAATCATCTTGGTCTACATTAGAATTAGAATACTTTTTACAAACATGAGCAACTAATCTTAAATTTTTTTCTATAAGAATATTACGAGCTTCTTCATCACCATCTTTTAATTTTTCAATGTAAATTCGCTCTTCTTCAGAGCTTAAAGGTTCAGGAAATAATTGTGTACCAGAAATATAACCAACAGCAAAAATAGCTGTATGTAAGAACTGTAAAAATCCACTTATACAAAGTGAAGAAAACATATAAGCACCTCCGTTTTCTCATAATAAAATTATATGTTTTAAAAAAACAAAAGTGCATGGACTTTAAAATATTAATATATAAATCACTTAATATAATTAAGAAATGTATAAAAAATAATAGGCTTGTTAAAAATAGGTAATAAGGAGGTTTAAATATGGAAGATTTAAATGTAAAGGTACTTGATGAAGTAAATAAAGGAACAACAATGGGAATGGATGCTATAAAATATGTTTCAGAAAAAGTGGGAGATGAGACATTTAGAAAGGTATTAGATGTTGAATATGGGAAATATAAAAAAATAGCTCAAAGAGTTGATGAGATTTATCCACAGTATTCGTCAAAAGAACCACAAGAAACCAATACTATGAATAAAATGATGACATGGTATGGTGTTCAAATGAAAACAATGAGTGATCAAAGTAATTCAAAAATTTCTGAACTTCTTTTACAAGGTACAAATATGGGCATTATAGAAGGTAGAAGACTTTTAAATAATAATCCAAGTGTAGAAAAGGATGTTAAACAAATTCTTAATGATTTTGTTGTTATGCAAGAAGATAGTATGGAAACATTAAAGAAATATTTATAAAAAATTTACAAATAAGTCTTGAAATGTAAATAAAATTGGTATAAAATGAGTTTGCTGAAAGGCAATAAAATCATAAAGGAGGAAATTTTATGTCAGTAAAAGTAGGAATTAATGGATTCGGAAGAATAGGAAAATTAGCATTCCAAGCAGCTTTAGGAAAAGGAGATGTTGAAGTCGTTGCAGTAAATGACCCATTTATAACAGCAGACTACATGGCATATATGACAAAATTTGATACTGTACATGGAAGATTTAATGGAACAGTAGAAGAAAAAGAAGGAAACTTAGTAGTAAACGGAAAAACAGTAAAAGTATATAATGAAATGGACCCAAAAAACATTCCATGGGGAGAATTAGGAGTTGAATATGTTCTAGAATGTTCTGGAGTATTCACTACAATGGAAAAAGCACAAGCTCACTTAGAAGCAGGAGCTAAAAAAGTAGTAATAAGTGCACCATCAAAAGATGCACCAATGTTTGTAATGGGAGTTAATAATGAAACATATACAACAGATATGAATATTGTTTCAAATGCTTCTTGTACAACAAACTGTTTAGCACCTTTAGCTAAAGTAATAAATGATAACTTTGGAATTAAAGAAGGATTAATGACAACAGTTCATTCAACAACAGCTACACAAAAAACTGTTGATGGAGCTTCTAAAAAAGATTGGAGAGGTGGACGTGCTGCATCAGCTAACATAATACCATCTTCAACAGGAGCTGCAAAAGCTGTAGGAAAAGTTATTCCATCTTTAAATGGAAAATTAACAGGAATGTCATTCAGAGTTCCAACAGTAGATGTTTCAGTTGTTGACTTAACATGTAATCTAGAAAAACCAACAACATATGAAGAAATATGTGCTGTAATTAAAAAAGCTACAGAAAACGAAATGAAAGGAATAATGGAATATACAGATGAAGATGTTGTATCTTCAGATTTCATTAGTGATATTCACACATCAATATTTGATGCTAAAGCAGGAATAATGTTAACAGATACATTTGTTAAATTAGTTGCTTGGTATGATAATGAGTGGGGATATTCAAACAAATTAGTTGACTTAGCTTGCTATATGGCTTCAGTTGACCACAAATAAAATTATTATATATAGAAAAAATCTCAAAAGAATACTTGAAAAGTATTCTTTTTTGATATACAATAGTATCGTCTAAGGGAAAACGGTAAATAATATATAAAAAGGTAAAACTTAGAAAATTAAAAATAGGAGGAAAACAAAATGAGTAAAAAAACAATTAGAGATATTGATTTAAAAGGAAAAAAAGTATTTGTAAGATGTGATTTCAATGTACCAATGGATGAAAATCAAAACATTACAGATAACAGAAGAATTGTTTCAGCATTACCAACAATAAAATATTTAATTGAACAAAATTGTAAAATAATATTAAGTTCACATCTAGGAAGACCAAAGGGAGAAGTAAAAACAGAATTTTCACTAGCTCCAGTTGCAAAAGAATTATCTAAATTATTAGGACAAGAAGTTTTAATGGCAAAAGATGTTATAGGAGAAAGTGCAAAAACACTTGCTGCTAACCTAAAAGAAGGTCAAGTAATGTTACTTGAGAATGTAAGATTCCATAGAGAAGAAACAGACAACGATCCTGAATTTGCTAAACAATTAGCAAGTATGGCAGAAGTATTTGTAAATGATGCATTTGGAACAGCTCACAGAGCACATGCTTCAACAGAAGGTATATCACACTATTTACCATCTGTATCAGGATTTCTAATTGAAAAAGAATTAAAATTCTTAGGAGATGCTTTAAATAATCCTGTAAGACCATTTGTTGCAATCTTAGGAGGAGCAAAAGTATCTGATAAGATAGGTGTTATAGATAGCTTATTAGAAAAAGTTGACACATTAATGATTGGTGGAGGAATGGCATACACATTCTTCAAAGCACAAGGATATGGTGTTGGAAATTCACTATGTGAACCAGATAAATGTGAATTAGCACTTAGTCTAATGAAAAAAGCAAAAGACAAAGGAGTAAAATTATTACTTCCTGTAGATACAGTTATAGGAAAAGAATTCAAACCTGATACAGAAAGCAAAACAGTAGCTTGGACTGAAATTCCAGATGGTTGGGAAGGATTTGATATAGGAGAAAAAACAATAGAAATGTTCAAAGACGAATTAAAAACAGCAAAAACAGTTATTTGGAATGGTCCAGTTGGATTATTTGAATTTGACAAATTTGCTGTAGGAACAAACTCAATAGCTAAAGCATTAGCAGATTTAGATGCTACAACAATAATTGGTGGTGGAGACTCTGCAGCAGCTGTTGAAAAAGCAGGTTTAGCTGATAAAATGACACATATTTCAACAGGTGGAGGAGCATCACTTGAATTCTTAGAAGGTAAAAAATTACCAGGAATTGAATGTTTACAAGATAAATAAATTGCAAATTTAGTAAAGGAAGTAAAAAATGGGAACACAATATAGGGTATATGATAAAAGCGGAGACTTAAGAAAAATCATTGATAAGAAACACGAAAAGAAACTTGAACAAAACGAATGGCTTAAAGGAGTAACTTGTTTTATATTAAATGATAAAGCTGAAGTTTTAGTGGAAAAAAGAGCTAATACTGAACTTACTCCAGGGCAACTTGATTTATGTTCAGGTCATTTAGATAATGACGAAACTCCAACACAAGCAATGATAAGAGAACTTAGAGAAGAACTTGGAATTGAATTAGAAGAAGCTATTAATGTAATGAAAATAACTCCAAAAGAAATTCCATTTGAATTCAATAATAATGGAAGAACATTAAGATTTCTTATCAATGTATTTTGCTTAAAAAGTAAAAATATAGAGATTAAGCAACAAGAAGAGGAAGTTGCAAATGTTTGTTGGGTTCCCCTTGAAGAATGTTTTGAACTAATAAGAACAGGTCAAACAAAATTTCCAAGTGATTATGATTATGAAGAAATTTTTCAAAAAGTTAGGGAGATTTGTAATAACGATAAAGGTTCTCAAAATAAAGAAAATAATAGATAATAAAGTTGAAAATAATGCAGTTTAGAAAGGTAGTAAATATGATAGTAACATTATCAGGAATAACAGGAACAGGCAAATCTTTCTTCAAAGACGCAATTTCAAAAGAACTAGGTTTTAAGAACTTAGCGATTGTAACAACAAGAAATAAAAGAAAAAACGAAGTTGATGGAATTGATAAAGAATTTGTGAATGACGAACAACTTAATGAATTAAAAAAACAAGGAAAAATTGCATTTGATTTTGAATTCTTAGGTGCAAAATATGCTTATAGAAAAGAAGCACTTCAATCTGATGAACTACAAGTAACAGAAGTGCATTATAGTACAATATACGAATTCAAAAGAAATGCAAAAGATGTGTTTTCTATATATATAATTCCATATGATGTAGAAAGAGCAAAAAATGAATTAAGAAAAAGAGGATTACCTCCTAAAAAAGAAGCTCAGAGATTACAAGAAATTGACGAACATATTATTGAATATAAGCAAAACAAAAATTTAAGAGAACAATTTGATTATGTATTCAAAAATGATTATACTGAAGAATCAAAAAATAAATTATTACAAGTTATAAGAAATGTTTTGAAAGATAGGAGATAAATATTATGAGAAGAAAAGTAATAGCAGGTAACTGGAAAATGAATATGTTACCAAATGAAACAATTGATTTCATACAAGAATTAACTCCATTAGTAAAAGACACAAAAAATGAAGTTATCTTATGCGTACCTTATATAGATTTATTTTATGCATTATTACATGTTCAAGATACTAATATCAAAATAGGTGCACAAAATATGCATTGGGAAGAAAAAGGTGCATATACAGGAGAAATTTCAGGAAAAATGTTAAAATCTATTGGAGTTGAATATGTAATAATTGGACACTCTGAAAGAAGACAATATTTTGCAGAAACAGACGAAACTGTAAATAAAAAAATTAAATCAGCATTAGCAAATGGGCTAAAACCTATAGTTTGTGTTGGTGAAACTTTAGAACAAAGAGAAGCTGGTCAAACAGAACAAATAGTTACAAGCCAAATAGAGAAAGCATTTAAGGATATTCCTGCAAGCTCATTAGAACAAATTATAATTGCATATGAGCCTATTTGGGCAATTGGAACAGGAAAAACTGCAACAAAAGAAGATGCTAATACTACAATTATGCAAATTAGAAAAAAATTAGCAGAAATCTATGGACAAAATGAGGCTGATGGAGTTATAATACAGTACGGCGGAAGTGTAAAATCATCAAATGCCAAAGAATTATTTGAAATGTCAGACATAGATGGAGGATTGGTTGGAGGAGCAAGTTTAAAAGCAGACGAATTCTCTAAGATTGTTAATTACAACAAATAATTTCAAAAAATAAAAAGCAGTTGTCTTTGTAGACTTTAAGAGAAATAGAAAGGATGAAGTGAAATGGAAAAGAAACTAGCAATGCTAATGATATTAGATGGATTTGGAATTAATGAAAACACTGACGGAAATGCAGTAAAACTAGCCAATACACCTAATATTGATAAACTAATGAAAAAATATCCAACAACTGAAATATATACAAGCGGATTAAAAGTTGGATTACCAGAAGGACAAATGGGAAATTCAGAAGTAGGACACACAAATATCGGAGCTGGAAGAATAGTATACCAAGAATTAACCAAAATTACAAAATCTATAGAAGATGGAGACTTTTTTGCAATCCCTGAATTTATAGAAGCAATTGAAAATTGTAAAAAACATAATTCTAAATTGCATATATTAGGATTAGTTTCAGATGGTGGTGTTCATAGTCATATAAGACATCTATATGGCTTGCTAGAAATGGCTAAAAGAAGAGATTTCGAAAATGTTTATGTACATTGCTTTTTAGATGGAAGAGATACTCCACCCGCTTCTGGAGAAAGCTATATTATGCAATTAGAAGAAAAAATGAAAGAAAAAGGTGTAGGAAAAATTGCAAGTATATCAGGAAGATATTATGCAATGGATAGAGATAAGAGATGGGATAGAGTTAAAAAATGTTATGATGCTTTAGTAAATGGAGAAGGAAATAAAGCTACATCTGCAACAATAGCAATTGAAGATTCTTATCAAAAAGAAGTTTTTGACGAATTTGTAGAACCAACAGTAATATGTAATGGAGATACACCAATAGCGACAATTCAAGATAATGATTCAGTAATATTCTTTAACTTTAGACCAGATAGAGCAAGACAAATAACAAGAGCTATAGTTGATCCAGATTTTGATGGATTTGAAACTAAAAAATTAAAAACATATTTTGTATGTTTCACAAGTTATGATGAAACAATGCCAAATGTTAAAATAGCATTCAAAAAAGAACCAATAGTAAATACATTTGGAGAAGTAATAAGTAAAAATGGTTTAACACAATTGCGTATTGCTGAAACAGAAAAATATGCACATGTTACATTTTTCTTTAATGGTGGTGAAGAAAAACAATATCCAGGTGAAGATAGAATTTTAGTACCATCACCAAAAGTTGCAACATATGATTTACAACCAGAAATGAGTGCTAGAGAAGTAACAGAAAATGTTGTAAAAGCTATAAACAGCGAAAAATATAATGCAATTATATTAAATTATGCAAATCCTGACATGGTAGGTCATACAGGAAGTTTACCAGCAGCTATAAAAGCTGTTGAAACAATAGATGAATGTGTAGGAAAAGTTGTAGAAGCAGTACTTGCACATGATGGAACATTGATAATCACAGCAGATCATGGAAATTGTGAGCAAATGATAGACTATAAAACAGGAGAACCACATACGGCACATACTACAAATCCTGTACCATTAATACTAGTATCAAATAATGAAAATTATAAAGTTAAATCTGGTAAATTAGCAGATTTAGCACCTACATTATTAGAAATATTAGGAATTGAAAAACCAGTAGAAATGACAGGAGAAAGTATTTTAGTAAAATAAAAGGTGGGTAAATTGTGTTAATAAATACAAAAAAAATAAAAGAATTATATGAAGAAATACAGAAAAAAATCTTTTATATTGTGCCAGGAAAGTGGGACGAATTGTATTTATATGCCTCAATTATTGATAGACTTGGAAAAGTCCAAACAGGCGAGATGTATTTTTACTTCTTGCCTAAAGGACTGTTAAAAAGAAAATTTATAAATGTATATGAAGTACCTTCCAAATTTGATATTGAAGAAGATGAATATCTAAAGCTAGTAGAATTATTGTATGACAAAATAAAAGAGCTAAGAGATGAATTCATAAATAGTCATCAAAAAGTTTGGACAAACATAACTATATCTATAAAAAACAACAAGTTTAAAATAGAATATAATTATAATAAGATAACTGGCGGAGGGGATTCATATTATAATCATCATATTTACTGGAGGTATAAATATTTACATATTGAACCACATAGTAAAAAAGAAAAAAGAGCAATAATTGATTATGAAAATGATATAAGTAAAGATAACACAAAAACAGAGGAATATATTTCTGGAATTTATTTAAAAAGAAAAATAAATGTAGTAGCATATGATACAGTAGATTTCAAAAATACCCAGAGAGTTGAATATTTAGCAAACAAGCAAGAAACTCAAAGAATACGTAATCAGATATTAAGTGATAAATTCACTAAAATATAAAAATCAAAGAAAGGAAGTTTTTTTATGAAAAATTATTTAGAAATCGAAAACATTAAAGCATTAGAAGTTTTAGACTCAAGAGGAAATCCAACAGTACAAGTTGCAGTTGAATTAATTGATGGTTCATGTGGAGTTGCATTAGTTCCATCAGGAGCTTCAACAGGAGCTTTTGAAGCTGTTGAATTAAGAGATGGAGATAAATCTAGATATATGGGAAAAGGTGTTTTAAAAGCTGTTGAAAATGTAAACAATATAATAGCACCAGCATTAGAAGGAATGAATGCATATGACCAACCATTAATAGATAAAACACTTATAGAATTAGATGGAACAGATAATAAAGGAAAATTAGGTGCAAATGCTACATTAGGTGTATCATTAGCAGTTGCAAAAGCAGCAGCAGAGTCTTTAGGAATGGAATTATATAACTATATTGGTGGACCAAATGCAAAAACAATGCCAGTTCCAATGATGAACATCCTAAATGGTGGAAAACATGCTGATAATACAGTAAGTACACAAGAATTCATGATTATGCCAGTTGGAGCAAAAACATTTAATGAATGTTTACGTATGAGTGCTGAAATATATCATACTCTTAAAAAAGTATTAAAAGACAGAGGATTAGCTTCAGGTGTTGGAGATGAAGGAGGATTTGCTCCAAACTTATCAAGTGATGAAGAAGCTCTAAAACTAATAGTAGAAGCTATTAAAGAAGCTGGATATAAACCTGGAGAAGATGTATGCTTAGCATTAGATGTTGCTTCAACAGAAATGTATGATGAAGCTAAAAAAATAGGAAAAGAAGGATGCTATTATTTCTGGAAAACAAAAGAATTAAAAACAGCTGATGAAATGATAGACTTCTTAGCTGGATTAGTTGAAAAATATCCAATTATCTCAATTGAAGATGGTTTAGCAGAAGAAGATTGGGAAAACTGGAAGAAACTAACAGATAGATTAGGAAACAAAATCCAACTTGTTGGAGATGACTTATTTGTAACAAATATGAAGAGATTACAAAAAGGTCTTGATTTAGGAGTTGCAAACAGCATTTTAATTAAACTAAATCAAATTGGAACATTAACAGAAACATTAGATGCTATTGAACTTGCTAAAAAGAATGGATATACAGCTGTTGTTTCACATAGAAGTGGTGAAACAGAAGATACAACTCTTGCAGATGTTGCAGTTGCTACAAATGCTGGTCAAATTAAGACTGGTGCTCCTTGTAGAACAGATAGAGTTGCTAAATATAACAGACTTCTAAATATAGAAGATGAATTAGGAGATATAGCCATATTTCCAGGAAGAAAAGGATTAAATAGATAACAATTAGCGCCGGTTCTCTTTTGCCATTTGGCAATTGGTACCGGTTCTCTTTTGCCATTTTGCAATTGGTGCCGGTTCTTTTTTGCTACTTGATAAAATTTATGAAAAGTGGTATAATTATGTAGATTATCTTGTAAATTTCTCGGGATTATTTTTCTGAGAAATCAAGAAATGTTATCAAAAGGAGGTATTTTTTATAAGCTATTAAAAATTTGATACGACAAAACTCAAAGGAGGATATGCATTTGTTACAGCTAAAAGTTAAAGATGTAGACATTGTTCGGATAACTAAGATATTATCTAACCATTCTGGAAAAAAGTATGTTTCAAACCATACCATTTCACTATATGGTAAAGTTTCAGATGAGCTTTTCAAAGAATTACTAGATAATATCGAGATTATTTCTGTACAGAACTTTCCGTGTGATGTTAAATGGTTAGAGACATTGGAAGACGAAAAATCTAATAACTCTAACAATGAGCCACTGCCAGACAATGCTTTAATTGGTAATGACTTATTGTTCCCAAATGTAAAGCGTGGACAAGTGTTTTGGTGTTGGATTGATTATTCTGATTTTAATGGACCAAATCAATGGCATGAAGGAAAATTAAGACCAGTTATAGTTGTCGAAAATGAAGATATAAACACCAATTCTAGATACACTGTTGTTTTACCATGTACTAGTCAGATTCAAAAATGGGGCATGTCTAAGTTAATGGTTGAATTTTCAGAAAATAATATGTTAGACTTTAACCCTAATCATTTTGGAAAAAAACTCACTGGCTTGATTGAAGCAGACCATATCCAATGTATTGACAAAAAGAGATTGAGAAAATATATTGGTAGAATGACTCCAGAGTTTATGGATGAAGTTCAAAAAATTATCGATATTACACTTGATCTTAAAAGAAATAATTAACTGGAGGATAAAATAGTAATGGATACAGTGATTTTTAAAATCGAAAAATGGAAAAGTGAGTCTATTGCTAGCTTGCTTAAGGAAATTAACGAAATTTCATGTCGGTTGCATATTGACTTCGAAAAAGGAGTTATAACAGCCAAAGATGTCAATAATGATGTGATAGATACAATTATTGGAGTGATTGACAAACACTTTGTTATTGAATCTATTTCTGTTGATAATACGACCAATCAAGAAAAATCAGAACTTAACGAAAATGATAGAGTTGTTAAGTTTTTTGACAAAGATATTGAAAATTTGCTTAACGAGAAATTTATCAAAACTATTGTTTGGGCAATGAGCCATGGTATGTCTAGTGAAGAAATCCAGAAGTATATTTGGACAATGATTACTGAAATCTCATACTCTAATTCCAACTCAAGCGAATTACGTGTCAAAAATGTTTCTGTAGGGGATGTTGTTCAAGTAAACTTTGGAAAGCATCCTATTGGCGAAATGAGTGACAGTAGAGGATATGCTATTGTATGCAATATTTCTACTGATGGATCGTTATTTCTAGTTCCAATCGATAAGGAATCTAGCAATATCGATAGTAATTCGTTTAATATACTTGAAAATAGTGATGTCACCGTTTTATTAGAAATGTCTAAATATGTTAACCCTAGAAGACTCGACAAGGTTTTAGGAAAAGTTGAGCCTGAATTTCTTAAAGAGCTATTAAATCAGATTGCTATAACTTTTGATTTTAGTTCAAAAGCAGAAGAAAGTAATTGCCCAAAAAGCTCTAATGAGGAATTAGCACTTCAAGAAATCATTGGACCTGCCCTAGAGAAAATCAAACCAAATGTAGATCTCGATGGTCAATTACATTCATTCTTGGCAAACATAGGAATGCCTAATAATGTAATTACACTAAGAAAAGCGTTTGAGGTTGGGATACATCTTGAAAAAATAACATATAATAATCTGATTTCTCAAATCATTTCAGAGAATCCTGAAATGTATGATGAAAGTGACAGTAAAAATTTAAGAAATTTACTGAAAAGGATATTTGACAACTGGGCTCAGAATTATCCGGACTTGAAGAAACAATGTTCTAAAATTAGTATCGTATCTATAATCAAGATGTTTGCAAAAAAGTTCAATAACTCGTAAAAAAGATAACATTTGCTGGGTAGAAGAATTATTCTTCTACCCAGTTTTTTTCTTAAAATAATGGTGAAATATTTAAAAAAACCTAAAATTCTAAAAAGTACAGGAAAAGTCTTGTACTTTTTTAGTTTTAATGATATTATAAACGAGGAAAAAATATTTGGAGGTAAATTATGAAAATATTAGTAACAGGAGCTAATGGAATGTTAGCTAAAGAAGTAAAAGAAAAGTTTGCTGAAGGAAATGAAATAATAGCAACAGATGTAGCAGAACTTGATATAACAAATGAAAAAGCAGTAATGGATTATGTAATGAAAACTAAACCAGAATATATAATAAATTGTGCAGCATATACAGCTGTAGATAAAGCAGAAGAAAATTATGAGCTTGCAGATAAAATCAATGGAGATGGTCCAACAAATTTAGCAAAAGCTGCAAAATCTACTGGAGCAAAATTGGTACATATCTCAACAGACTATGTATTTGGTGGAGATTTAGATGTTTCTAAAGACTATAAAGAAGATGACCCAAAAGCACCTGTAACAGTATATGGAAAAACAAAACTACATGGTGAAGAAGGAATTAAAGCTAATATGGATGAATATTACATATTTAGAACAGCTTGGCTATATGGTGTAGGAGGAAATAATTTTGTAAAAACAATGACAAAATTAGGTTCAACAAGAGATGAAATAAATGTAGTATCAGACCAACATGGAAGTCCAACATATGCAAAAGATTTAACAGAAATAATATATCAAGCAATTGACAAGAAAATTCCTTATGGTGTATATAATGCAACAAATGAAGGATATACAACTTGGTATGACTTTACAAAAGAAATACTTGCTGAACAAGGTATATCTTGCAAAGTAAATCCTGTAACAACAGAAGAATATATTGAAATGATGAAAGTTACACAAGCTAAAAGACCATACAATTCACAAATGTCAAAAGAAAAACTAAAAAAATATGGAATTAATGTTCCTGATTGGAAAGATGGACTAAAGAGATATTTAGCAGAAGCTAAAAAATTAGGAATATAGACAAAAAAGAACCGGTACCAAATGCCAAAAATAAAAAAATTGCAAAAAAGAACCGGTACCAATTGCCAAAAGTTAAAATGAAAGGAAGTAAAAAATATGAAAAATAGAAAAGGAATTATATTAGCAGGAGGAAGCGGAACAAGACTATATCCACTAACACTTGCTATATCAAAACAAATAATGCCAGTATATGACAAGCCAATGATATATTATCCATTATCAATATTAATGCAATCTGATATAAGAGAAGTATTAATAATAACAACACCAAGAGATTCAGAAACATTCAAAACTCTATTAGGTGATGGAAGTCAATGGGGAATGAAATTTGAGTATAAAATACAAGAAAAACCAAATGGACTTGCAGAAGCATTTATAATAGGAGAAGACTTCATAGGAGAAGATAATGTTGCAATGATATTAGGAGACAATATGTTCTATGGAGAACACTTGGCAGAAAAATTAAAACAAGCAAATGAAAGAGAAAATGAAGCAACAATATTTGGTTATTATGTTAAAGACCCAAGAGCATATGGAGTTGTAGAAATAGATGAAAAAGGTAATGCAGTTTCTATAGAAGAAAAACCAGCAGAACCAAAATCAAATTATGCAGTACCTGGATTATATTTCTATACAAACGAAGTAATTGAAATTGCAAAAAAGGTTAAACCATCAGCAAGAGGAGAACTAGAAATAACAACAGTTAATGAAGAATATATGAAACGTGGACAACTTAAAGTAGAAAAACTAGGAAGAGGTATGACATGGTTTGATACAGGAACACATGATGCTTTAATTGAAACAGCAAGTTTCGTTCAAACAATACAAAAAAGACAAGGATTACAAATTTGTTGCCCTGAAGAAATTGCATTTGATAAAGGTTGGATTTCAGCTGAAGAATTATCAAAATTAGCAGATAAGTATATGAAAACAGACTATGGTAAATACTTAAAAGATGTAGCAGAAGATAAATTTGGTGAAGAATAATATTTTAGAAAGGAAGAATAGTAATGGGTAAATTCAAGAGAATAGACACATCAATAGAAGGTGTATGTATAATTGAACCAACTGTATTTGGAGACAATAGAGGATATTTCATGGAAACATATAGTAAAGCAGATTTTGAAGAAATTGGACTAAATTATAACTTTGTTCAAGACAACCAATCAAAATCAAAAAAAGGAGTTTTAAGAGGGCTTCATTTCCAAAAAGAAAATACACAAGCAAAACTTGTAAGATGTATTAAAGGAGAAGTATTTGATGTAGCAGTTGATTTACGTCCTGGAAGTAAAACATATGGAAAATGGGAAGGTGTTGTACTTTCAGAAGAAAATAAGAAAATGTTCATGATTCCAAGAGGATTTGCACATGGATTCTTAGTATTATCAGATGAAGCAGAATTTGCATACAAATGTGATGATATATATAATCATAGTGCAGAAGGCGGACTAAAATTTGATGACCCAGATGTAGGAATAGAATGGCCAATGGGAGATTTAAAACCAGAAGATTTATTAACATCTGAAAAAGATGCTAAATGGCCATCATTAAAAGAATTAAAAGAAACAGATTTATTCAAAAATTTATAATAAAGGAGAAAAACAAAATGAAAAATATATTAGTAACAGGAGCAGCAGGATTTATAGGAGCAAATTTTGCAGAATATTTTGTAAATAAACATCCAAACTATAAAGTAGTAGTAGTAGATAAATTAACATATGCAGGAAATCTAGCAAATTTAAATAAAGTAAAAGATAAAATAACTTTTATACAAGCAGATATATGTGATTTTGAAAAAATGCAAGAAATTTTTAAGGAATATGATATAAATGGTGTTATACACTTTGCAGCTGAATCACATGTAGATAATAGTATAAAAAATCCATTTGTATTTACTAAAACAAATGTAATGGGAACACATACATTATTAGAAACTGCAAAAAGAGCATGGGGAGAAGGTTCAGAAAATAAATTTGTACATATTTCAACAGATGAAGTATATGGAGCGTTAGGAGAAGAAGGATATTTCACAGAGAAATCTCCAATCCAACCAAGTAGCCCATATTCAGCATCAAAAGCAAGTTCTGATTTAATAGCATTTGCATATCATACAACATATAAAATGAATGTAAATGTAACAAACTGCTCAAATAACTATGGACCATATCAACATAATGAAAAACTAATACCACATATGATAAAACTAGCATTAAACAATCAAAAACTACCTGTATATGGTACAGGAAAAAATATAAGAGATTGGTTATATGTAGAAGACCACTGTGAGGCAATTGATTTAGTATTCCATAATGGTGTTGCAGGAGAAAGATATAATATTGGTGGACACAATGAAAAGAGAAACATAGATATTGTTAAATTGATATTAAAACGTCTTGGAAAATCTGAAGATTTAATTGAATATGTTGAAGATAGAAAAGGACATGATTACAGATATGCAATAGATCCAAGTAAAATAAGAGCTGAACTTGGATGGTCTCCAAAAACAAAATTTGAAGATGGAATTGTAAAAACTATAGATTGGTATTTAGCAAATCCCGAATGGTTACAATAAAGTTGACAGAACAACCTAAAAATGATAAAATATTATTAATTTTCTTGTATGAATACTCTGGCAAATGTTGAAGGTGTACATTCAACTTGCAAATAAATAAAAGGAGAGTAAACTATGAAGAAGATGTTCGGCAAGGCACTTGCAGTAGCAGGTGTTGTCTATCTTGTAGGTCCTTTGGTAGGGTTTGCCTCTGGTGTAATCCTGACTGTTGTTGCTATGGCAAATGCTAAGGATACTGATGTGTCCGCAGTATTGGACAAAATCAAAGAGATGTCCAATACCGTCAAAGACAAGGAAGACGACAATACTGCCTGTTGCTCTGAAAAGAGCGAGTATGACGAAGGCGAGGCTATTCCTAGCCAAAACAGCGGTGAGAATACCGCAAAATCACCCGAATAAGCGAACAACCATTATATCACATTAGTACACGAATGTGAAAAAAAGAAGTTTCACTATTTTTTATAGTGAAGCTTCTTTTTTAGTTCCTAAAATATTAAATACCAAGTGGCGGATTATCACCAAACCATGTTATTTTGAAAAGATGACTATTGTAGTATGTAATGTCAGCAAGATGATATTTTTCTTGGAATTCAGAAATGTAATCAGGTCGTGCTGAAACATTGTAGTAGGCATTTACTTCATCACTATCTTCAAGAGTAAGCACCATTCCATTCAGACTTGGTAAAGATGTAAGTGTATAGAGTTCTCCAAAGCACCCTTCACATTCACTTTTCAAATATAACGTGGTTGGCGGCTTTTTCTTACTCCAAAAGAAAGGAAAAGCATTTTTAGGAACTGATAACATAATGTTAACCTCCAGTTTAAATATCTTCTGAAGGTTTCGTAGTAACCTTCAGAAATTCTAATAATGAATAGTCTGAAAGTATAACTACGATATACAATATTAGACATTGACAATTATATCATATAATTATGTTAATTGCAAGCTTTGTTATAAAAAAACACTTGATATTTATTTGAAAGTGTAATATAATATATACATTAAAGGAGAAAAGAATGCCAAGGTTTTTTGTGAAAAAAGAACAAGAAAGTGAAAAAGAAATAAACATAATAGGAGAAGACATAATTCACATAAAAAATGTATTAAGAAAACAAGTTGGAGACATATTAGAAATTTGTAATGAAGATACAGGAAATGTTTATAAATGTAAAATATTTAAAATCAATGACAATATTATAGCTACTCACAAAATAGATAAAATACAAGTTGGAGACAATAATATAAAAATAGACATATATCAAGGTTTACCTAAATTTGATAAAATGGAATTAATAATTCAAAAATCTGTAGAATTAGGTGCAAATGCTATAATTCCATTAAAAATGAAAAGATGTGTAGTTAAAATCGATGAAAAAAGTGAAAATAAAAAAATAGAAAGATGGCAAAAAATAGCTGAAAGTGCAGCAAAGCAATCAGGAAGAGACATAATACCACAAATAGCTAATGTAACAAAAATCGATGAACTAGCAAAACGAATTACACAATATGATATTGTAATTGTATGTTATGAAAATGAACAAAAAAATAAATTAAAAACAGAATTACTACAACTAAAGAATAATATGAAAGAACATCCAGAAATAAAAATAGCCGTTGTAATTGGACCTGAGGGTGGTCTTGAAGAAAATGAAGTAGAGTTATTAAAACAAAATGGTGCAAAAATTGTAACTCTTGGAAAAAGGATTTTAAGAACTGAAACTGTTGCATTAAATGTTTTAGGTATAATTATGTACGAATTTGAAAGTTAAAAATAGAAAAGGGGTTCATATGAAAAAGGAAAATGCAAAAGAAAAAAAGAAAAATAGATTAAAAGAAGCTGTTGATAAACTAAATAGTTATGTAACAGGTGATGTATTAGCAAATTTAGCTTATTCATCAATGATTATGATATATTTTATGTTTTTTAACATATTATACGAAACAGTAAGTCAAGAAATATTACTTAATTATATAAATGTATCAAGTTTAGTGTTTTTACTAATTGGTATATTTATCATAGAAGTAGCATATAAAAAAGACAATGGAATTACAGCAATATACGGAACAGAATTTTTAGTGTTAGCAACATTTACTTTATTAATTAGACATATGCCAAAATTATTTGGATGTAGTACACAGACATATGTATTAATTGGTTCATACTTATTTGCAATATACTATATGCTTAAATCAGCTGTATTATATACAAGAGAAAAACAAGAATTATTAAATAGATTAAGTGACATAAAAGAAATTGTAAAAGAAGAACCTGTAAAAAAAGTTACTAGAAGAAGAAATAAAAAAACAGAAACAACAAAAAATAACAAAGAAGAGGAAAAAATAAAATGATTAAAAGCATGACAGGATACGGAAAAAGTAGTTTATGTATAAATTCTAGAGAGTATCAAATAGAGATAAAAGCTGTAAACCACAAATATATTGATGTAAATATTAAATTACCACGAATAATAAGTTATTTAGAAGATGAGGTTAGAAAATATATTATTTCAAAAATCAAAAGGGGAAAAATCGATATTACAATAACATTTGAAAATTACGGAAAAGACGGAAATAATATAAAAATTAATACAGAACTTGCAAAGTTTTATATAGAAAGTCTAAAAAAACTAGCTGAAGAAGAAAATTTATCAACAGAAATAAATGTTACAGAAATTACAAAAATGCCAGATGTTTTAACAATCAAAAACGATATAAATGAAGATGAAATAAAACAAGAATTATTACAGGTTCTTAAAGAAGCTACAGATCAATTAATTGAGATGAGAAAAAAAGAAGGAGCTAAAATTTCTGTTGATATTTTAAACAAAATTGATCAAATAGAAATAAAGACAAATGAGATTTTACAGCTATCTACTGGACTTATTGAAGAATATGTAGTAAAATTAGAAGCAAGAATTAAAGATTTACTTAAAACAGATGAATTAGACAAGGCAAGATTAATGCAAGAAGTTGTAATATATGCAGATAAATGCTCTATTGAAGAAGAAGTTACAAGATTAAAAAGTCATATATCACAATTAAGAAACTTAATAAACATCGATGAACCAACAGGAAAAAAGATGGATTTTCTAATACAAGAGATGAATAGAGAAACTAATACAATTGGTTCAAAATCAAATAATTTAGATATAACAAATGATGTAATAACCATTAAAACTATACTAGAAGACATTAGAGAACAAATACAAAATATTGAGTAAGAAAGGGTGAAGAAAATGCAACTAGTAAATATAGGATTTGGAAATATTGTATCAGCAGACAAAATTGTAGCAATTGTAAGTCCAGAGTCGGCACCAATAAAAAGGATGGTGCAAGAAGCAAAAGATGCAAAAACTGCTATTGATGCAACTTATGGAAGAAGAACTAGAGCTGTTCTTATAATGGATTCTGGACATATAATATTATCAGCTGTTCAACCTGAAACTGTAGCAGGAAGAGTTGATAAAGATATTACACCACAAACAACAGAACTTAATTAAAGGAGGGATTTAAAATGATGGTAAAACCAACAGTTCAAGAATTATTAAAAAAAGCAAAAAATAGATATGAATTAGTAATTGCAACATCTAAAAGAGCAAGACAAATTGCAGATGGTTCAAAACCACAAACAGATGTAAAAGAAGAATCACCAGTTACACTAGCAGCAAATGAAATTGCAGAAGGAAAAATTGAAATAATTGAGCCAATAGATGAGATAAAAAAAGAAGAAGCTAATGAAAACGGAACTGAAGAAGATGAATAATATTGAAAGGAAAATGTAAATGAAAAAGAAAAATATTATATCTTTGGCTGGAGATTTAGCAGCAGGAAAAGGTACTGTATCAGAAATTCTTATTAAAGATTTAAATTATGGAATATATAGAAATGGAGAATATGCTCGTAAATTAGCAAGAGATATGGGACTAGATATAACAAGTTTTAATGTATTTTTAGCTGACCACCCTGAAATTGATTTACAAATCGAAAAAAGTGCTGCAGAATATGCACAGGACCATGACAATTTTATAATTGATGCACGTTTAGGATGGTATGCAGTTCCAGAATCATTTAAAGTTTACTTGACAGTTGATATAGATGTTGCTGCTGAAAGAGCTTTTAATGATTCTAAGAGAAAAAGTACAGAAAGTTTTGATACAGTAGAAGAACAAAAGGCAGATATGATTAGAAGAACATCATTAGAAAATGAAAGATATTGGAAACTATATCATGTTCGTAAAGATGATATGTCAAATTATGATTTAGTTGTAGATACTACAGAACAAACACCTGAGCAAACTGCTGAAATAATTGAAAGAGAATATAAAAAATGGTTAGATGAATAGAAAAGAGTTTTGATTACTCTTTTCTTTTTATTTTTTATGTGATAAAATACAACAGAAAAGGAGAAAATATGATAGCAGAAGTTGTAATAAATCGTTCAGCAAAAAGACTTAACAGAACATTTGACTATAATATTCCAAAAAAATTAGAGCCATTAATAATGGTAGGAAGTACAGTGTTAGTTCCATTTGGAAAAGGAACTAATTTAGCTCAAGGATATGTTATTTCATTAAAAGAAAATACTGAATATGAAGTAAAAGATATAGTAGAAATAAAACATAATTTATCCCAAAATCAAATTGAATTGGCAAAATGGATGGCTAAAAGGTATTTTTGCAATTTGTCAGATTGTATAAAACAAATGTTACAACCTGGAACAAAAAATAAAAACGAACAAAAAAACGTACAAGACAAAATCATAAATGTTGTATATTTAAAGAAAACACCTGACGAAATTCAATTTGATATTGATATAGGAAAAATAAAATCAGAAAAGCAAAAAAAGATTTTGCAATTCATAGAAAGCAATGAAGGGGCTACAATACCAGAAATAGAAATATTTACAACTGGTACAAGAGGCATAGTAAAAACTCTTGAAAAAAACGGATATATAGAAATAATCGAAAAGAAAATAGAAAGAAACCCATTGGCAAACAAATGTGTTAATAAAACTAATAATTTAAAATTAACTGAAGAACAACAAATAGCTTATGATTCTATAAAACAAGATATAGAAGAAAACAAATTTGAAAGATTCTTATTATATGGAGTAACTGGTTCTGGAAAAACTGAAGTTTATTTACAATTAATAAAAAAAGCACTTGAAATAGGAAAAACAGCAATAGTTTTAGTGCCAGAAATATCTTTAACTCCACAAATGCTAGATAGATTTATTTCAAGATTTGGAAAAGAAGAAATAGCAGTTCTTCATAGTAAATTATCAATTGGAGAAAGGTATGATGAGTGGAATAGAATAAAAGAAAAGAAAGCTAGAATTATTATAGGAGCTAGGTCAGCTATTTTTGCTCCTATAGAAAATATTGGTATTATTATAATAGATGAAGAGCATGATACATCATATAAATCAGAATCAATACCAAAATATGACGCAAAAGAAATCGCCAAAAAAATTGCTCAAGAAAATAATTGCCCATTAGTATTAGGAAGTGCAACACCTGATTTAGTTACATATTATAATGCTAAACAGGGTAAAATAAGATTACTTGAACTTTCAAAAAGAGCAAATAATTCTAAATTACCAAATGTAGAAGTAGTAGATATGAAAATGGAACTTGCAAATGGTAATAGGTCAATGCTAAGTGTTTCATTATATAATGCAATTGAAAATAACTTAAAGCAGAAAAAACAAACAATTTTATTTTTAAATAGAAGAGGTTATTCTACTTTTATAATGTGTAGAGAATGTGGGTATACAGTTAAATGCAAAAATTGTAATATTAGTATGACATATCATAGAGCAGAAAATAAATTAAAATGTCACTATTGTGGTTATGAAGAAAATGTTGTAACAATATGCCCTAATTGTCATAGTACAAAAATCAGGTATTTTGGAACAGGTACACAAAAACTAGAACAAGAAATCCACAAATTATTTCCACAAGCATCTACAATTAGAATGGATATTGATACAGTAACAAAGAAAAATTCTCATGAAGAAATTTTAAATAAATTTAAAAATGAAAATATAGATATATTAATAGGAACTCAAATGGTTGTTAAAGGACATCATTTTCCAAATGTTACTTTAGTTGGTGTTGTTGCAGCAGATAGTTCTTTAAATATAGATGATTATAGAGCTAATGAAAGAACTTTTCAAATACTTACTCAAGTAGCGGGAAGAGCAGGGAGAGAACAATTAGAAGGACAAGTTATAATACAAACATATAATCCAGATAATTTCAGTATTATATGTGCAAAAGAGCAAAATTATAATATGTTTTACGATACAGAAATTGTTTTGCGAAAACAGTTGAATTATCCTCCTTTTTGCGATATAATACTAATTGGATTTAATAGTTTGTCGGAAAATGAGATTTTAGAAGCTACAAAAACTGTATATAAATATCTTAAAGAAAAACTAAATGAACAAGAATTTACAATTTTAAAACCTATGCCATCACCTATTGATAGAATTCAAAACAGGTATAGATGGAGAATTATTATAAAAGGAAATATGACAAATGAAGCTAATATTATTTTAAATAATTGTTTAAAAGAAATATATGAAGCTAATTTTAAAAATACAAGAATTTCAATTGATATAAATCCAAATAATTTAAGTTAAATAGAAAGGAAGATTTTAATGGCAACAAGAATTATAAGACTTGAAGGTGATGAAATTTTACGCAAAAAATCTAGAGAAGTAGATAATATTGCAGATGAAAAAATCCAAACATTAATAGATGATATGATTGAAACAATGTATAAATATAATGGTGTTGGATTATCAGCTGTACAAGTAGGCGTTTTAAAGAGAATTGTTGTAATAGATATTGATGATGGAACAGGTGTAAAAGTCCTAATAAATCCTAAAATAACAAAGACAAAAGGAGAACACGAGGTAGAAGAAGGATGCTTAAGTTTTCCAAATCAATATGCTAAACTTATTAGACCAAAAGAAGTTGTTGTTGAAGCTTTAGATAGAAGCGGAAAGAAAATCACAATAAAAGCAAAAGATTTATTAGCTCAAGCAATAGCACATGAATTAGACCATTTAGATGGAGTGGTATTTACAGATAAAATGTTACCAGGAACATTGGAACATGTTGAACCAGAGACAAATAATAAAAAGGAATGATAAAGATGAAGAAAAAAAGAAGAATTTTAATTGGAATTATTTTATTAGTAGTTATAGTTGTTGGAATTATTATAATCAGTTCGATCAAATCAAAACAGGATGAGCAAAAGCATAGATTACAAATTTTCTATGATAATATAAGTGGTAAAGACACATATTTATTTACAGCTAGACAAAATGACCAGAATAAAACAATTATTGGTAAAAAAGGTGATAAGACTGTAATAGACAATTATTCAACAGATTCACATACAACTACCATTGTAGAAAATGAAAAAACAACTTATATATTACATGACAGGAAAGAATATTATATATATAATCAAAACAATATAGAACAAAATATTTTAACAGAATGGTTCCAAGAAGTTTTAAATAAAGAATATACAACTGGTGAAGAAAAAGTAAATGGTAAAAAATATAGTTATGAAGAATATCCAGGAAGTACAATGTTTATGAAATCAAACATGTTAGATATAGATGAAGCTACAATTAAAACCAGATTTTATTTTGACAAAAAAGATAATTTAGTATATATTAAAACATTGTATGGAGATAATAATGAAGAGCTACTAAAAATTGAAATATCAAATGAAGTAGATGATTCAATATTTGGAATACCATCAGATTATGCAGAAAACTAAAGATTGATATAATAAGTTTTTAACTTTTTATATAAAAAAATTCAAAAGAAGGAGTGATTTTATAATGTCAGTTAACAAATTTGTTTTAAACGAGACATCATATTTTGGAAAAGGAGCAAGAGAAGAACTACCAGGAGAAATACAAAAAAGAGGGTTTAAAAAAGTTTTAGTTGTTACAGACAAATCATTAGCAGAATGTGGAGTAACATCAAGAGTAACAGAAGTATTAGATAAAGCTGGTATAGCTTATGAGGTTTATTCAGAAGTAAAACCAAACCCAACAATTAAAAACGTATTAGATGGTGTAGAAGCATGTAAAAATGCTGGTGCAGACCTAATAGTTGCTGTTGGTGGAGGTTCAAGTATAGATACAGCAAAAGGAATATCTATAATAATGACAAATCCAGATAGAGCAGATGTAGTATCATTAAATGGTAATTCTAATACTGTAAATAGAGGTATGCCAGTTATAGCTTTACCTACAACATCAGGAACAGCTGCAGAGGTAACAATAAATTATGTAATTACAGATGAAAACAGAGAAATAAAAATGGTATGTGTAGACCCAAATGACATTCCAATTTTAGCAATTGTAGATTCAGATTTAATGGCATCTATGCCAAAATCAATTGCAGCATCTACAGGAATGGATGCATTAACACATGCTGTTGAAGGATATATCACAAAAGCACATAATACAATGTCTGATATGTTCCATATGCAAGCTATAAAATTAATTTTTAAATACTTGCCATCAGCAGTAAATGAAAAAGATGAAGAAGCAATTGAAATGATGGGATTAGCCCAATATATAGCTGGAATGGGATTTTCAAATGTTGGTTTAGGAATAGTACACTCAATGGCACATCAATTAGGTGCTGTTTATGATACACCACACGGAATTGCAAATGCAATTTTATTACCAACAGTTATGAGATTTAATGGAGAAGATCCAGCAACAGCTCAAAGATTTAGAGAAATTCTTATGAATATCGGAAGACCAGATGCTGAACATCTAAATGATCAAGATGTTATAAATACTTTTGTTTGGATGATTTCAGAATTATCAAAATCTGTTGGAATTACTCAAACAGTAAAAGATGTTGGAGGAAAAGAGGAAGACTTTGGATTATTAGCTGATAAAGCAATGCAAGATCCTTGTAAACCAGGAAATCCAAGAGAAGTTTCAAGGGAAGACTTTATAGAATTATTTAGAAGAGCTTATTAAAAAATAAATTTTTTCTTAAAAATATGGATTTTTATAAATAATAGTGCTATAATATCATAGAACTTGATGCAAACGGCATCATGTATAACTCATTTCTCATGAATATTGAGGAGGGTAAACAGATGAGTACGAAAACTGAGAACATCCGGATTAACGTGACCGAGGCTACACTTAAAAACACCTTGCTTGACATTGTCAAGCATCATCCCAAGTGTGAGATTGTCGCTAAAAAGGCTGAGTGGCATGAACTTATGGAAAAAGGATTTTGCCGCAACTATTTTTATGCTCTTACACTGAATGATGGCACTTGCATGAGAAGTTATGATGGTGTCTTGGTGAGAACGCGAGTGGAATACATTGTATATCCATTTGCAAGCGAGAAAACTGATACTGATCTTGTCGTAGTTCAGATTTTTGAAACTGGTAATATCATTTATCAGCGGCCTTTTAAACCTGAAGAAACGATTATTCTTTCTTATATCCCTAAGGCTTATCATAATGAGGTTGATGATGAGAATCAGACCAAAATTTTTGAGCCTAAGACGAAAGGAGAAAGCAATGAATGATGTTTCTGTTAGGGGTGTGGCATGGTTTGACACACTCTCTACACGAAAGGTAGAGGAATTCGAGAAAAATATTCTCGAATGGGCTACAAAAAACGGTCAGGATGCAGTTATGGTCTTTGACGAAAGTTGTATTCAACCAATGGTAGAAGAAATTCGTGAAAAAGCAAAAAAAGACCCTGAATATAGTTTTGATAGTTTGGAAAATCTTCGGATTCTCAAAACTAAAGATATCTATTTAAGATATCAAAAACTGAACGGGAATATGTGTGTTCTTGCATCATTGCGAAAAATGATGGATTCTACACATGGTTTTCACAAAGAATTTCTACAGGTTTATACACTTCCGTCAAAATGGCAAGGTTGCCAGATTTGGTATGGCTTCTAACTAGGTTTTCAAGTAAAGATGGTGGGTTCTAATAGGACCCATCATCTTTGTTAAAATTTTTCAAAAAAACTTGCAATTCACATAAAATTATGGTATTATTTAACATATAACTAAAAACGAAGAAAAAGAGGAGTACATTTATACTTATTATACAGAGAAAGAAGTCTAGGCTGAGAACTTCTAAATTAAAGGTAAATGGAATGTAGCTTTTGAGTTGATATTCTGAAATAAAAGTAAGAATATCCGTGTTGTTGCGTTACAAACTATTGAGAAGTTATTAGTAATAATAATAAATAAGGTGGTACCGTGAGTTCAGCTCGCCCTTGTATGGGAGGGCTCTATTTTTTTATTGAAAGGAGTTTTAATTTATGTTAGACAAAAAATATAATGCAAGTGAAAAAGAAGCAAAATGGTTAAATTACTGGAACGAAAACAAAATTTATGAATTTAAACCAGATGGAAGAGAGGTATATTCTATAGATACTCCACCTCCAACTGTAAACGGAAAAATTCATATTGGTCACATATTTTCATATTCACAAACAGAAATGTTAGCAAGATATAAAAGACTAAGAGGATATAATATATTTTATCCATTTGGGTTTGATGATAATGGTTTACCAAGTGAAAGACTAGTTGAAAAAGAACAAGGAAAAAGAGCTCATGAAATCGGTAGAGAAGAATTTTCAAAATTATGTTATGAAACAACTGATAAATATGAAGCTGAATTCCAAGAGTTGTTTAGCAGAATGGGTGTAAGTACAGATTGGAGCATACATTATAAAACAGTAAGTCCTTCAACAATAAAAATAAGCCAAGCATCATTCTTAGACTTAATAGAAAAAGGACACTGCTATCATAAAGAAAGTCCAGCATTATGGTGTAATGAATGTAGAACATCAATAGCTCAAGCAGAACTTGAAACAAAAACAATAAAAACAACATTTAATTATATTAATTTTAGAACAGTTGAAACAAACGAAGAATTTACAATTGCAACAACAAGACCAGAATTATTACCAGCAATAGTTTGTGTATTTGTTAATCCAAATGACGAAAATCATAATCAGTTAATTGGAAAAACTGCACATATTCCTGTAATAGATGTAGAAGTACCAATTATGGGAGATGAAAAAGTTGCAATAGATAAAGGAACAGGTGTAGTAATGTGCTGTACATTTGGTGACCAAACAGATATTGAATGGTGGAAAAAATATAAATTACCATTAAAATATATCTTTACTGAAGATGGAAAAATATCACCAGAAGTTCCTAATTATGGTGGCTTAAAAATAAAAGAAGCAAGAAATAAAATTATAGAAGATTTACAAAATGGTGGTTATGTAGTTAAAATAGAAGATTTAGAACACGAAGTACAAACACATGAAAGATGTGGAAAAGAAGTAGAGTATTCTGTAATGAAACAATGGTTTATTGATATAATGAACCATAAAGAAGACTTATTAAGAATTGGAAATGAAATTAACTGGTATCCTGCACATATGCATGCTAGATATGATGAATGGGTAAATAATGTTGCATGGGATTGGTGTATTTCAAGACAAAGATATTTTGGAGTTCCATTCCCAGTATGGTATTGTAAAGAATGTGGCGAACCTATATTTGCAAATAAAGAAGATTTACCAGTAAATCCTTTAGTTGATAAACCAAAAACAGAAAAATGTCCAAAATGTGGATGCACAGAATTTGTACCAGAAACAGATGTAATGGATACATGGGCAACATCTTCAGTAACTCCACTTATTAATATGAGATATGGAGAAAAAGACAATTATGAAGATATATTAAAACCTATGAGCTTGCGTACAAATGCAAGTGAAATTATAAGAACATGGGATTTTTATACAATTGTAAAAAGCTATTATCATTTTGGGCAAAAACCATGGAATAATGTAATGATTTCAGGTTTTGTAATGGCTAGCAAAGGAGAAAAAATTAGTAAAAGTAAAGGAAATAGTAAAGTTGAGCCAATTGATTTAATTAACCAATATTCTGCTGATGTTATTAGATATTGGGCAGGAACAGGTAGACTTGGTACTGATATTGTATTTAGTGAAGAAACCTTACAAAGAGGTAAAAAACTAATAAATAAAATTTGGAATGTTTCTAAATTTATTGAAATGCATTTGAATGATTATAGAGACAAAGAATTTAACGACTTTGAATATATTGATAAATGGATATTAGGTCGTTTTCAAGAAATGGAAAAACAATTTATCAATTATTTAGAAGAATATGAAGTAGGTTTAGCATTAAACATATTAGAAAAATTCTTCTGGGAATTCTGTGATAATTATATAGAAATAGTAAAACATAGACTATATAGACCTGAAGAATTTGGAGAAACTCCAAGATATAGTGGTCAAAAAACTGTTTATACATTATTATATAAATTATTACAAGATTTTAGTATTTTCTTCCCATTTATTACAGAAGAAATATTTCAAGAACTTTATCATAATAATAAATCAATTCATACAACAAAAATAGAACCATTAAATTATAACTTTGAAGAAGAAATCAAATATGGAGATAAAATAATTGAAATAATCAGTCAAGCTAGAGGTGCAAAAACTAATAATAATGTATCACTAAAAACACCAATTAAAAAACTTGAAATAGGAGTAGAAAAGAAATTAGAAGAAGCCATTAGTAATTCTATAAAAGACTTTAAAGCAACTCTATTTATAGAAGATTTAGAAACTAAAGTAATTGATAATAATTATGAAATATACAATATAGAATTAAATTTGGAAGAAAGCAAACAAGCTTAAACCAAACAAAGAGGTGAATTTTATGACAAATGAAATAGATTTAGGGATTATAGAAAAATATCTTATGGATAAAATAGCTCAAAATGAAGATTTTGTAGTATGTTCATTTTTTGAAATTAGAATTAAATTAGATATTTCAGAAGATCAAGAAACTGAATTTTTAAGATTTGCCAAAATTCGACTTGAAAACCTTGGATATGACGTATATTTTACTGGAGCAAAATATACTTATCAGAATGAAGAAAGAGTCGTCCAAGACAATGAATTAATTGTGGCAATAAAAAATCAACAATGAAACAATCATTTTTAGTTCTAAAACAGACAAACTCCGCATATTATATTTTAGTATGATAAGGGAGGAGAGCAAAAGATGATTGAAGAAAGAAAAAACACAAATATAACTACAAATGTTATTCAAAACTTAGTACTTGAAAACAGAGAAAAACTTAGTGTTTCTGGAGTTAACGATGTACTAAGTTTTGATGACCAAGTAGTAATGGTTGATACAGAATTAGGTCTATTAACTGTAAAAGGAGAGAACATTCATATAAACAAATTAAGTTTAGATACTGCTGAAGTTATAATTGAAGGAGAAATTTCAAGTCTATCATATAGCCAAAAGAGTATAGAAAAAAGTTCAGGAACATTATTAAGCAAAATTTTTAAATAATTTTTGAAAGGTAAGATATGGTAGAAAATCAGGCATATTTATTTTTAGTTTTCTCATTTACTGGAATGTTGATAGGCATTTTATTTGATTTTTTTAGAGTATTAAGAAAAACATACAAGACATTAGATGTTATTACATATATAGAAGATATTTTATTTTGGATCTTAACAGGAATTTTAATCATTTATAATATATGGTTCTTTAATGATGGTGAAATACGATTATTTATGATTTTAGGTATCATAATAGGTGCACTTTTATATACTTTAACAATAAGTTATTTTGTGATAAAAATAATTAATTTTATAATGTCGAAAATAAAAATTATAACAACATTTTTGTGTAAAATAATTAAAAAAATAGTAGAAATAATTATTAATTTTACAAAATTCTTAAAAAAATTATTTAATTTTGAAAATAAAAAGGGGAATTTTGAAAAAAGTGGAGAATAATTATATATAAGAATATTTTTTTACATGGAGAGTACATATGAAGAAAAAAGGTTTTTTAAAAAAAGCATTTTTCATTGTTGTTATAATTTGGGGCGTAATGGTTATAAAGCAACAAATTAATATAGAACAATATAAAAGTGAAATTGATGGATTATCAAGTAAAATTGACGTTGCTAAAGATGAATTAGATCAAAACAAGCAAAATTTAGAAGAAGAAAAAAAGAACACAAATTCATTGGAATATATAGAAAAATTAGCACGTGAAAAACTAGGAATGTATCTACAAAATGAAAGAGTTTATATCGATAGTAATATGTAAAACCCTTAAAACACATTCGAGTTTGAGGGTTTTTATTTAATCTTAAAAAAATCTCAATAAAACATAATTAGAAAAATTAAATATAGGAGGTATTTATGTCAGATTTAGAAAACATGACATTATTAGAATTGCGTAATTTTGCAAAAGAAAAAAATATTAAAAATATATCAAAATTAAAAAAGGATGAATTAGTAGCTTTATTAAAACAAATTGCTGAAACATCTAAACCTCATGAAACACATGAGAACAAATTAGAATTGGACAAAAAAAGTGAGATTAGATACGATAAAAATGATGAAGAACAGTTTGATGAAATCAATGAATCTGTAGTTGATTATAAAGTTACTAATGATGATGACGAAATTGTTGAAGGAATATTAGAAGTATTACCTGATGGATATGGATTTTTAAGAGGAGATAATTATTTATCAAGCCCAAAAGATGTATATATTTCTCCAATTCAAATTAGAAGATTTAAACTAGATACAGGAGATATTGTAAAAGGTATTTCAAGAACAAAAGAAGGAGAAAAATTTCCTTCATTGATATTTGTTGGTGAAGTAAATGGAGAACATCCAGAAAAAGCTGCGAAAAGAAAAAGATTTGATGAATTAACACCAATTTATCCTGAAGAAAGACTAAAACTAGAAACAACAACAACTGAATATGCGATGAGAATTATTGATTTAATATCACCAATTGGAAAAGGACAAAGAGGTTTAATCGTAGCACCTCCAAAAGTAGGAAAAACTACATTATTAAAGAAAATTGCAAATAGTATTTCAGCCAATAATCCTGAAGTAGAACTAATTGTTCTTCTTATAGATGAAAGACCTGAAGAAGTAACAGATATGAAACGCTCTATAAAAGGACAAGTTATCTATTCTACATTTGATGAAATGCCCGAACATCATGTTAAAGTAGCAGAAATGGTTCTAGAAAGAGCTAAGAGAATTATTGAACAAAATAAAGATGTTGTTATATTATTAGATAGTATTACAAGATTAGCAAGAGCTTATAATTTGGTAATGCCTTCTTCTGGTAAAACATTGTCAGGAGGTCTTGATCCAGCTGCATTACATAAACCAAAAAAATTCTTTGGAGCAGCAAGAAATATTGAAAATGGTGGAAGTTTAACAATTTTAGCTACTGCTTTAATTGAAACAGGAAGTAGAATGGATGATGTAATATTTGAAGAATTTAAAGGAACAGGAAATATGGAAGTACATCTAGATAGAAAACTTTCTGAAAAACGCATTTTCCCTGCAATAGATATAAACAAATCAGGAACAAGAAGAGAAGACTTACTTTTAACAAAACCAGAATTAGAAACTGTATTTGCACTAAGAAAAGCTTTAAACAATTTACCTGTTGCAGAAGTTACTGAACAAATAATTTCTCAAATGACCCAAACAAAAAATAATGAAGAATTCTTAGTTAGAATTGATTCATATTTAAGAAATTATAAAAACTAGAGCAAATGTCGAAATTTGTTGAAATAATATTTAGATTGTGTTAGAATAAAGGTATCCTTGATATAGAGGATATCCTTTTTATTTTCAAAAACTTTTGAAAGGGAGAGTGTATATGGAAATCCGGTGGGTTCCGTATAATGGTTTTCTTGAAAGCATCGAAGAAGATTTAGAGGCTATAATGTTGATTTCTGAACCTTCTAGTGGAATTTCCATTGGAGACATCTATCGTTATGCATCTGACATTAACTTTGTTTATTGTAAGCTGTGTTCCGAAAAAACTGGTAGAATACTTCATGATTTAGTTCGTGAAGGTTATAACAGAAATGATGAATTCTTTGGAAATACTCTCAGGACTATTTTTTCTACAAGGTCTTATATCACCTTGAGTGAGACTTCTGGTATCCTGAAAAATTTCCTAGTCCCTGTTGCTCAATAGTAAAACCATGTGAAAAATCAAGTAGATTATCAGAAATGTTACTCTACTTGATTTTTTATATAAATTTATCTTATAATACAAGTTTCGACATACTATTTACATAAAATGTGCTATATTTATTATAGAGGTGTTGTATATGGAAAAATATTTCATGAAATCTCTACAAATGATAAGGATTTTTAATATTAGAAATCAAGAGGAATATCGTTGCTTATTAGAACATTATTTACTTTTATCTACTGAGAGTTTAAAATACATATCACAAAAAAGAACATTTAAAGAAATTATCGAACTAGCAAGAGAGATATCTTAATCTCTTTTGTTTTTTTATTTAACAATGAGATATTATATGATTATATATTTAATAATGTAATATTGAAATGTTAAATATAAATATTTTATTAAAATATTGGAAATTAAATTGATTGTATTAAATATAAATGTTATAATATAATAAATTATTGATAATGATTGAAAATTAATATATAAAATATAAATAACAATATTAACACTAGTATTAGGAGAAATATATGAAAAAATTTTATAAACTAATGTATATATTTATAATAAGTAGTATCTGTGGATACTTTATTGAATTTATTTGGTCACTTATTACAAAAGGCATATTCATAAATCATTCTGCTGTTGTAATTGGACCATTTAATTTTGCTTATGGTATTTGTGCAGTTGCACTTACAGTATTATTATATAAATTTAGAAACGATTCTTTTTTAAAAATCTTTTTAATAGGATTTATTGGTGGTTCTATTTTAGAATATATCATGAGTTGGGGAATGGAATTAGTTCTAGGATTTACTGCATGGGATTACTCTAATATGTTTCTAAATATCAATGGACGTATTTGCTTACTATTTTCAATATTTTGGGGAGGATTAGGAATTTTATGGATAAAAATTATATATCCACAAATAGATAAACTTCTTAAGAAAATCAATCCTCAAATGTATAAAATTATTGTAATTTGTCTAACTATATTTTTAGTTTTTGATATTATTTTTACTATAAGTTGTGTAATGAGAGCTAGAGAAGCTGATAAAGGAATTCAACCTAATAATAGTTATGAGAGACTTTTAGATAAAACTTTTAATAGTAAATATTTAAAAAATATGTTTAATAATAATTGGAAGTGAAAATATGAAGATATTAGTATTGTCATGTAGCACAGGCGGAGGCCATAATGCTTGTGGTCATTATATAGAAAAAGAATTTAAAGAAAACCATGTTGAATGTGATTTTGTCGATTATTTTGATATATTAGGTCCTAATGCAAGAGAACTATCTGAAAAAATATATCTTGACTCAACAAAAAACAATGGTAGTATATTTAAACTAGCTTATAGATTAGGAGAAGCATATAGTAAAACAGGAATTGCCAGTCCTGTTTATGGCTTGAATAAATTAGGAAAAAACAAACTTTATAAATATATTATAAAAAATGATTATGACCTAGTTATTTCTACACATTTATTTCCAGCAATGGCAGTAACAACATTAAAAAAAGATGGAAAAGAACTAAAGTTAATAAATGTAGCAACAGACTATCATGCTATTCCATTTTGGGAAGAAACTAAACCAGATTATTTTGTTATACCTCACAATAGTTTAAAGGGTGATTTTGTTAAAAAAGGTTTTAAAGAAGAAATAATATTGGATTTTGGAATACCTGTTTCTAGTTCATTTTATAGAGTAAAAAACAATCTTGATTTACCAACAGATAAAGATATTGTTTTAATTGCATCTGGAAGTATGGGATTTGGAAAAATGAAAGATATTGTGAGATCTTTACTAGAACATATTTCAAATGTATATGTTGTTGCTCTTTGCGGAAATAACAAAGAATTATATTCTGAACTAAATGAAATAAATAATCCAAATCTAATGGTTAAAGGGTTTGTAAATAATATTAATGAATATATTACAGCTAGTACTGCTGTATTAACAAAACCTGGAGGATTAACAAGTACTGAAGTTGGAGTAATAAGAAAACCTATGATTCATATAATGCCAATACCTGGTGTTGAAAATTATAACGCAAAGTTTTTCGAGAGAAATCATCTTAGCTTAGTATCAAATAATATTGAAGAAATAATAACAAATACTGATAAGTTATTGAAAGATAAAAATATGCAAGAACATATGAAAGAAAATCAGTCTAAAATTATAAATAGGAATTCAGCAAAAGATTTAGTAGATTTTGTGTTGAAAAACTTTAAAATATAAAAGAAGTGATATTTATGAAAAGATATAAACAAACGGAAATTAATGAATTAGCTGAAATACTAAAAAATGATGGAGTAATAAGTGTTCCTACTGATACAGTTTATGGTGTATGTGCTCGTATGAATTCAAAAAAAGCACATGATAATTTAATGCAAGTAAAAAAACGACCAATTGAAAAAACTTTCCCAATAATGTGTGCAGATAAAGAACAAATAAAAAGTATCGCTATAGTAGATGAAAAGGCAGAAAAAATAATTCAAGAATTTATGCCAGGACCAATCACTTTAATTTTAAATAAAAAGGATGATATACCTACATATGTAAATAATGGTAGAAAAACGATTGCGGTAAGAATGGCTTCTTCAAAAGTGTTGAAGGAGTTAATCCAAAAAACAGGTTGTCCTCTTTTCATGAGTAGTGCAAATCAAAGTGGAGAGCCTACATGTGCCAATTTAGATGAAATAGAAAAGTCATGTCCTACTTTAAATGGAATGATGGAAGGTAATGTGTCATTTAATATAAGTAGTACTATAGTAGATTGCACATTAGATAATATACGAATTTTAAGAAATGGTCCAATTTCAATTGAACAAATCGAAACAGCTCTGAAAAAGTAATATAAGTTGATAGGAGTATAATTTATGAATTGGTTTTTAAACAATACTCACAGAAAATATATGGGACTAAAAGAATTAAAAGATACATATGAGTTAGTTACTTATAAAGGAAGATATAATGAAAAGTTTTACCTTTTTTTCGAGCAAAATAAAATTAAAAAAGTTATAAGTTATTTAAAGTCTGACTATATGTTGTCATATCGAGAAGATGATGTTGATTATGTAGTAACTGAAGATAAAAAATTTGTATATTCAAAAAAAGATCCTAATAAAACTAAAAAACTCAATATAACAGCTATAAATTCATTTAATGGAGAAGGTAATTACTTTTATATCTATTATTATGTACAAACTAACAATGGTCATGCTATAATTGGAAATTATACGTCACAAAAAACTTTTTATAAAGATGATGATGTAAAAGATATTACAAAAATCAAAGATTTTCAAAAATGGTGTGACAAATATGTAAATGATTCAACTGACCAGGATTTAGAAGATGTTCAAAATTTTGCTAAAGAGGAGAGAAAGCATGTAAAATATAAAGAAGGCGATTACTTTAGAGTTAAAATGGGAAGAAATTTATATGGCTATGGAAGAATCTTAATGGATGTATATAAAAGAAGAAAACATGGATTTAGATATTGGGACATTCTTATGGGAAGACCTTTAATTATTGAAATGTTTCATATATTAACAGAAGATTCTAATGTAAGTGTTGAAAAATTAAAAAAATTAAAAACTTTTCCATCTCAACATATTTTTGATAATAATTTCTATTATGGAGATTATGAGATAATAGGAAATGATAAACTTCCAACTATAATAAAATACCCAATAATGTATGGTAGAAGCATATCTGCTCTCGACCCTAATAAAATCATGTTTCAATGTGGCGAAATATATAGAGAAATCGAATATAAAAGAGATGATTATATTGTAAAAGAAGATTTTAAAAATAATGGTATTGGTTTCTATGTTAATATTAAACCTAAAACAATTATGAAATGTATTGACCAAGGCTCAAATAATGGATATTGGGAAGATTATCCTTATATTGCTAATGAGGATTTGCGTTCGCCACAAAACAGAAATTATTTAAAAAAGATTTTACAACAATTTAATTTACAATATTTATTTGATATTTATAATGAATAATTTTACTTGACATAATAAAAAAACAATTATATAATAAGCATTGTATTTCATTTCAACCGTACTGCTATAGCGGTACTAACAACTGAAAGGAGAAAAATATGCCTGGTTATTATCTTCATTTTGCAGCATGTGGAGGTAATTCTTTGGAAAATCGGAGTTTCGTCCTTGGAGTAGAGGCTCCTGATATTTTGAAGAAGCATGTAAAGTTTTATGGTGGAGTTGATAAAGCTCGTGCAAAGTATAATTCTATGCGCACCAGCGAAATGCCTGAGTATGATGAACTTTTGCCTCGTATCCTTCAAAAAGAAACGGCAGACAACAATGCTGGACTTCATTATGGATTGAGTAGTAATCCTGATGTAATGGCATGTTGGGCAGAATTGTCTGATACCCAGAAGGCAAATCCCTTCTATAGGGGGTATGTATGGCATCTTCTTACTGATGCTATCATGTATGGACGTTTGAACATTGAAGAAAAATTCAGAAATGCTCTTGAACATGAGGCAAATAATCCCAACTTTGAATCTCTTTACAAAAAAGAGGTTAAAAAACTACATGAAGATTGGGATAAAACAAATGCACATGTTCGTGAAACTTACCCTAATATTTCTTTGACTGAAGAAGTCAAAGAACTTGGAGTTGTGCAGTTTTTGAGCCAAGGTGAGATGACCTATGTCAATTGGACATTACTTAAACAGACAATTGATTTTTTGAGAACCTTTGACCCTCTCAATGGAGACATGAATTTCATCATCGGAACTGTGTTAAACAGTATTTAACCGACATAGACAACTAACTTTCATTCCCGTAGTTACATTGTAGCTACGGGATTTTTTAATAAAAATAAAAAAAGATGAAAATAATGATAATTATATTGACATATTAGAATATAAGGCATATGATGAAAACAATGAAGAAAGAAAATAAACAATAGAAAAATATAATATTTATGAAGGAAGTAAATTATGAAAAAAATTATTATATTAATATTAATTTTAATAATATGTGTTGGAGGATTTTATATTTTGAGATATTATTATACAAATACGAATGATAATAATAATGTTGCAGAAAATAATAATTTAGCTTCTAATGAAACTAATAATACAGTAAATGAAACTGTAATTGATGATAATACAAGCATTGATACAGGTAAAAGTAATTTTGAAATAGTAAAAGTAAAGGAAGATGACTTTAAGAACTATTATGAAATCGAAGAACAATATGAAATAATCAATAAACAATATTTTAATATTGATAAAGAAAATACAAATGTAGTTATAACTTTAATTAAATCTAGTCAAAATGAACAATTATTAAAAGATAATAATAAGTTAACCTATAATAAAAAATATACTATAAGTAATGTAAATGCTGAAGATGTAAATCAAATTTTCTATGGAGGAGAAGGACAGGATTTAATGTATCCAGTAGTTTACTTATTATTAAAAGATGGTACAGTTAAAGGGGTAGACATTGAAAATGGATATAATACTGGCAATTTTATAGCAGAAACAATCTCTGGGTTAAAGGATGTACAAAAAATAGAGCAAGCAAATGCTTCTCGTCCTGATGATAGTGGATATGCTTGTATTGTGGCTATTTTAAATGATGAGAGTGTATATGAGATTAGGGAAAAAACAAATTAAAAAATGAAATTGTCGCAAATTCTGCGACAACTTCTAATACAATGAAACGATTATATTTACTCTTTCCTACTATCGAAATAATCAATTAAATCTTGTAGTGCAATGGTAATACGAGCTCCCAAAGTGCATGAAATTAGCTCTGCCAAATAACATCTAAAATCTTCTAACCGAAATAAAAAATCAGTTAATTTTCGTTTCATTAAAATTACCTCCATTAATTATTGTAAAGGTTTTTAAATAAGTATGAATTAATTATAATATATACCAATATATAAGTCAATAAGAAATAAAGTTCTTGGTTTTCAATATAATATATATAATTATTTCCCAAAAATGAAAAAAACTTGATTTTGGGAAATCAGACTGATATAATATTTTTGAAGAAATATTCTGAAAAATAAATTACAAATTATAAAGAATATAAAATTAAAATTATAATAAGTGAGGAAAAGAAAGTGTACTCAAGTTGAAGCAAGACCAAAAAATATTGGAGGAAAAATATGAATATAGGAATAGACATAGATGGAGTCTTAACAAATGATGATGATTACTTAATAGATACAATAACAAAATATGTATTGGAAAATAATTTAGAAGGATTAAAAAGACCTTATGTATATGAATATGGAAAAGTAAATTGGAGCAAAAGTATATTAGATAATTATAGAGAAAAATATTTTTGGGATTATTGCCAAAATGAACCTACAAGAAAATATGCAAGTGAAGTAATAAAAAAGCTAAAGGATGAAGGAAATAACATATACATTATAACTTCTAGACATTTTACAACAGAAAATACTAAAGAAGGAGAAAAGTCTAGAGAAATTACCAAAAACTGGCTAGAGAAAAATAAAATAATATATGATGAACTATATTTTTCTCTAGATAAAACAAAGGAAATTGATAGTTTAAAAATAGATATAATGATAGAAGATAGCCCAGAAACTATACCAACATTTGTAAAACATACACATGTTTTTTGCTATGATTGCAGGTATAACAGAGAATTGATATTAGACAATATGACAAGAGTATTTAGTTGGTATGATATATATATGAAAATACAATCAAAAATATTTAATGACAAAAATAAATAGTAGGAACTAAAAACTACTATTTATTTTTTGTTATATCCAATAAAAATTTTAAAAATTTTCAAAAAAGTATTGACCGGTTCTTACAACCGGATTATATAATTCAATTGAAAGAATTGTTACAACACTAATTCATGTGGGAGGTGAAAAGAGAGAATGAACAAGAAAATCATTTTCAAGTGATAGCAAGATATTAATTGCATATTTTTCGCATACAGGAAATACAGAATTAATGGCAGAAGAAATACAAGCACAAATAGGTGGAGATTTATTCGAAATTCAAAGAGCAGAAGATTACAATGATTTATATACAGAAGCAAAAGAAGAAATTAATAATGGCGAAAGACCAGCACTTGCTAATATGCCAGAAAATGTAGAACAATGTAACATGACTCAGGATGAAGAAAATAGTGATAATCAAATCAACGAAGTAATAAGTGGTGAATTTAAATTATTTGATAAAATTATTTTGAGTGCTTGGGCAAAATGACAATTCATATAATATTTTTATTAAATTTTTGGGAATTGAAGGAAATATAACTAAATTATTAAAAATTATAGACTTTTTTATAAGATTATTGTAAAATGTTTTAGTATAGAAAGTAAGTTAAGCAGATGTGTGGTTGTCCTCGACCTTGATTTCTTATCAAGAGTTAGGGGGTGAGGCTATGTTTGAAATATTAGCATTCCTATTTATAGGATTAATAATATCAATAACAATAAATTTAGCCTTGCTATGTATAATATACATACAATGGGTTAATAATCAATTAAAATAGAAACTACACATTGCTTAAAAATTGGTTACAGAGCAATGTGTAGTCTAACAAAATTTATTTTTGGGCAACTACATTCCTGTAATTGCTTACTTTCTATACTTATTATACATCAAAATTTATAATAAAGTCAATAAATTTTAAAAAAATATGAAAACATATTAATTAAAAGTAATAACTTGGAAGTGAAGATATTATGGGAATATTTGATAAGTTTAGGAAAGAAAGTAAGTCAATATTTAGTTTTGATGAAAAGAACAAGCAATACAAAGCGATAATAAACAACATTACTTTTGTTTGCAAAGAAATTAAAACAGAATATGAGCAATATGCAAAAGATTTAGCAAATAATTATGATAAACAACTATTAAATATAATACAATATATGCTTTCTGATATTAAAGAAATGTTTGGAATAAATGATGTTGATGTTATTAAAAAATCATTAGGAAATGCTATCATTGACTTAGACAATAATAGACTATCATATCCTAAGCAAACATTAGATGATGTGCACATTATTGATGTGGAATTCGATGGAGTTTTTGAAAAGTTTTATTATGTAAGCATCGATGGATAAGTAATAATTTTGCTAAAGACTAAAAATAAGTAAGTTATAGAGGAGATTGATTATGGAAAATAAATATGAATTTTTTATAGCAGGAAGAGCTAGAAATAAAGAAAACATACTTAAAATATGTAATTTATTTGATAAATATAAAGTTTCTTATTATTGTTTTCTAAAAAATAAAGATGATTGGGGATATGGAAATAAAAATCAAACTCCAGAAGAGAAACAGAAAGAATTTGAAACACTAAGTTTAAAGAGTGATATTGTTTTAAACTTATTTCATAATGATCTAGAAGGAGAAAAGAATTCTAAAAATTTATTATTAGTTTTACCTGCTGGAAAAGCAGCTCATATAGAATCTGGAATTGCTTATGGATTAGGAAAAAAATGTTATGCAATAGGAAAATATGAAGCAACTGATACTTTATATAATATTTTCGAAGAAATTTTTAGTAATGAAATAGAATTAGAGGAGTTTTTAAAGAAAACTACTACCATAAATAACCATTGATTTTAGTATAACACATTCTTTATAATTATTATAGAGGATGTGTTGTTTTTATGAGATTAATTAAATGCTATGGGAAAAAACTTATATTAAGAGAACTTAAAAAAAGTTATGAGTTTTTTATTAATGAAGCTAATACAAATAAAAAAAGTTTAGGTTATGGATTAATTAGAGATAAAACAATATTAGCTAATAATATAGCAAGTATAGCTTCTGTAGGATATGGTTTAGGATCATTAATAATTGGAGTAGAACACAAATGGATTAGCTATAAAAAAGCATACGACAGAGCAAATAGAACATTAGACACATTTATATACAATGTGGAAGGAAAAAATGGATTTTATTATCACTTTGTAAATATACAAAATGGAAAAAGAGAATGGAATTGCGAAATATCAATTATAGATACAGCAATATTTATATGTGGTGCAATAACAGCAGGAGAATATTTTGGAGGAACAGTAAAGCAAAAAGCAGAAACATTATATAAAAGAATAAATTGGGAATGGTATAGAAATAAAGATACAAATTATTTTTATATGGGATATACCCCAGAAAAAGGTTTTTGGGGACATTGGGATATGTATGCAGAGCAATTAATGTTATATATTTTAGGTGCAGGTTCACCTACATTTACAATAGATAAAAGCATGTATTATGATTTTAAAAGAAAAAAAGCAAATTATAAAAATATAGAAGATATAATATATACATATTGTGGAACTTTATTTACATATCAATTCTCACATGCATGGATTAACTTTAAAAATTTAAAAGATAAAAATAATATAGATTGGTTTGAAAATTCAACTAAAGCTACAAAAGCTAATAGACAATATTGTATAGATAACAAGGATAGGTTTAAAACTTATAATGAAAATTCATGGGGGCTAACAGCCTGTTTATCTCCCAAAGGATATATAAGTTGTGGTGCAAAACCATGTGATGTAGATTTAAATGTAGAAAATGATGGTACTGTAACTCCATGTGGTGCAATTGGTTCAATAGTATTTACGCCAGAAGAAAGCATAAAAGCAATGGAGTATTATTATAATAATTATCCTAAATTATGGGGAAAATATGGACTTAAAGATGGATATAATTTAGAAGGTTCTAAATCTTGGTTTGCAAAAGAATATATTGGAATTGATAAAGGAATAGAATTAATAATGATTGAAAACTATTTGAATAGTACTATATGGAATTACTTTATGAAAAATGAATTTGTTCAAAAAGGATTAAAAATATTAGAATTTTCAGTGGATAACAAAAAATATAGTTATACATATTAAAGATATATTGAAAAAAATATCAAAAATTATACATGTTTTTAAAATGTGTATAATTTTTTTGATTTTTTATACATATTTTATGAAAATATATTAAATAAAATATTGTTTTTATCTTTATTTCAATTTGTGCAATCTTCTGTTAAACTAATAATAAATTTTAAAATAAGAAATGACTTTCTAAAATCGATTTTAAGCCATTTTTATTTTTTTGGCATATAGTTATTAGTCTAAATAAATGAGTATAAAGGTTTTGTATAAGGCTGATAGCGAGGAGATGATTCAAAGTGAAATCTAGTATATATAATGCTGAAAGATTAACAATTCAATCTGGAGGAAATCTTAACGGGCTATTTTTAAGAAACAATTTAATTGACTACGTAAACATAGTAATTGCTCCATTATTAGTTGGAGGCAAAGATGTATCTACTTTAATTGATGGTGAATCAATTAGCAGTTCAAAAGAATTGAATAAATTAAAAGCATTGGAACTTATTGAATGTAATCAATTTTTATAAAATTTATATATATCACTGTCTTTTGATATTTTGTATACATTTGAATTATAATATGTATATGTATTGTATAAGATTCTAATAATAACGTATAATATTAATTAAACTATTAATCTAAAAGTGAGTACGAATTCGGAGTTTTTTTTAGATTAATGTTGCAAAATATAACCATATATTATAAAATATATAAGAGGTGTTATAAATGGAAATAAAGAGAGATTATTATTTAAATAAGTTAATTGATACTAAAAATGATGGATTAATAAAAATAATTACTGGCATTAGAAGATGTGGTAAATCATATTTATTAAATAAATTATTTTATGAATATCTAATAGAAAATAATGTAGACGAAAGTCATATTGTAAAAATAGCATTAGATAATGATGAAAATGAAAAACTATTAAATAATAAAGAATTAGGTAATTATATTAGAAATAAAATAAAAGATAATAAATTATATTATATATTATTAGATGAAATTCAATTAGTTGAAAATTTTGAAAGTGTATTAAATGGATTATTAAGAATTGAAAATATAGATATATATGTTACAGGTAGTAATTCAAAATTTTTATCTACTGATATTGTAACTGAATTTAGAGGTCGTGGAGAAGAAATCAGGATTTACCCACTAAGTTTTTCAGAATTTATGTCTGCGTATAATGGAAGTATACAAGATGGATGGATTGAATATGCTACTTATGGAGGATTACCAATAATTGCAACAAAAATGAATTCAGATGAAAGAAAAATGAAATATTTGGAAGAACAGAATCAAAATGTTTATATAAATGATATACTTGAAAGAAATAGAATTGATAATAGTAGAGAAATAATAAATATATTATTAAAAATAATTTCCTCTAGTATAGGATCATTAACTAATCCAAAGAAAATATCATCTACATTTAAGAGCGAAATGAATATTGATATTGCTCCAGCTACTATTTCAAACTATTTACAATATCTAGAGGAAGCATTTATTATAGAAAAGTCTACAAGATTTGATGTAAAAGGAAGAAAATATATTAGTACCCCTTCAAAATATTATTTTAGCGATATTGGAATTCGTAATTCTTTAATAAATTTCAGACAACAAGAAGAAACTCATATTATGGAAAATATTATTTATTTAGAATTAAAGAAACGTGGATTTAATGTAGATGTTGGCTTAATTGAATATAAGGGTAAAGAAAATGGCAAAGATTTTTATAAACAACTGGAGATTGATTTTATTGCCAATAAAGGTAATAATAAATTTTATATTCAATCAGCTTATAGTATGCCCGATTCAGAAAAAAGAGAACAAGAAGAAAGACCATTATTAAAAATAAATGATTCATTTAAAAAATTTATAATTACCAAAGATTATATCAAAGCATGGAGAGATGATAATGGAATTATAACAATGAGTTTATTTGAATTTCTAAATAACATAAATAGTTTGGAATATTAAGTTGGTATTGCTAGGACATTTATGTATGGAGGAAGCATCAAAAGACCTATGTATATTCCTAATATAAATCCAAAAGAAAATATGTCTTCTAAGGAAAGATTTAAATAACTCTACTTATAGATTAGTTTGAAATACAACTAATCTTTTATATTTTGTAAAAACAGTAGAGTAGGGGGAGTAGCACATTTTTTAGTATATAAAAATTACGAAAATATATTAAATAAAATTTTGTGCAATCTTTAATTTGAAAAATAAAAAAT
>CALXEV010000005.1 GCA_944387425.1 uncultured Clostridia bacterium | reverse complement strand
TATAGTTCCACTTTCTTCTGTTGCTACTGATTTGATATGATAGTTTGTGCTAGATACATATGGTTCTATGTTTTTCTTATTTTTCTTCATAATATCTCCCCATTTTTGGGCAACCTAGCTAGCTTGAGTTTTTATACTTTTAGCCCTATGGCTTTGCGTCATAAACTTTCGTTTATTTTGCTTTTTACAATATATACTATTATTATAGCACTTTTTTTTGGTTTTTACAATTTTTTCAAACTTTGTATTAGTTATAATTTTTATTAAACAATAAAAAAAGCCAATAATTAAGGATATCCCAAAACTATTGACCTTTGTTGGAGCCACTTCCCAGATTCGAACTGGGGACCCCCGCATTACAAGTGCGGTGCTCTGGCCAGCTGAGCTAAAGTGGCGTTGGTGACCCCGACGGGAATCGAACCCATGTCTCCGCCGTGAAAGGGCGATGTCTTAACCGCTTGACCACGGGGCCATAAATATGTAGAAATCTAATTATTTTTCAAATTAGATTTCTTTGGTGAGCTATCCGCGACTCGAACGCGGGACAACTTGATTAAAAGTCAAGTGCTCTACCACCTGAGCTAATAGCCCATTTGCAATGTATTGAACAACGCTAATATATATTACACTTTTTTTAGCTAAATGTCAATACATTTTTGAAAATTTTTTGAATTTTTTTTGAATTTTGTGTGATTTTTTACACTTTTAACAATTTTATTCTTCATTTAATTTTGTTAAAACTTCTTCAACATCAATTCCATGTACTTCACAAGCTTCTTCTAATGTTTCCATTTGTGATGCTGGACATCCTAAACAATGCATTCCGCAATCCATTAGAATTTCTGCTTTTTCTGGAGCTACTTGAAGTAATTCTCCTATTTTTGTATCTTTATTAAATTTCATTATTTTCCTCCTTATATTTTTTTAACATAAATATTTTATCATAAATTTTCAAAAAAGTATAGACATTTTTGAAAAAATGTTGTATTATGTTTATTACCTAAGGCGGTGATAACATAAAAAGTTTAATAATTTTATTTTTTATTATCTATATTATTAATATTTTTATTACTTTATATTCATTTTATACTTTTTTCGATATAAAATTATTTCATAATTTACAAGGTTCAAAATTAGAGTTAAAAAAGAAAATTTCAAGGAAAACGGAGGAATAATCAATTAAAAAGTTTTTTCTAAAATTAATATTTTTATTTATGTCTTGTTTGTGTGCTTACAAATTGTTTTATTTAATCTTTTATGCAAAAGAACTCATAATTCCTTTTGGAATACATCCTTTTGATATTTGTTTTGATCAACCAATTTTATGGAAATATATAAAGTTTTCGTTTATTTTGTCATATATATTTTCAAATATCATTCTTATTAATACCTTTTGCTCAAGATTTAATTTTATAAAGATCGTCCCAATAAAAATAAAAGATAAATCATTTACCTCCAATAGCATTGCTTCGAAAAATGAGAAATATTCTTCAGACATATCATCCTCCAATTTTAATTTACTAATTGGTTATAATCAAAACACAAACCAAAAAATTTATCTTCCCGAAAAAGGTTTATATCAAAATTTTATTATTACAGGAACTATTGGTACAGGAAAAACAAGTTCTGCAATGTATCCATTTACGGAACAAATTATTAGGCACAATTCTTTACATCCAAATAATAAATTTGCACTTTTAATATTAGATGTAAAAGGAAATTATTTTAAATATGTTAAAGCTCTTGTAAATAAGTATAATTTGCAAAAAGATTTAAAAGAAATTAGTTTACACTCAAACATAAGATATAATCCATTACACAAACCTCATTTGAACCCTCTAGTTCTTGCTAATAGATTGAAAACAATTTTATTGCTCTTTTCCGAAAATAATTCTGAATCTTTTTGGCTCGATAAAGCTGAACAGGTTTTAACTGAGGCAATTAAACTTTGTAGATTATATAATAATAAATATGTTACTTTTACCGAATTACACAAATTAATAACAGAACCTCTTTATTATAGTTCAAAAATTCCGTTATTAAAAAAATTATTTTGTGAAAATAAATTTTCCAAACAAGAAGTATATGAATTAAACTCCGCCTTAGAGTTTTTTGAAAAAGAATTTGTTAATTTAGATTCTAGAACTTTAGCTATTTTAAAGTCTGAAATTACTCGTATTACTAACATTTTTGTTTCTGATTATAATGTTTCAAAAATCTTTTGTAGTCCAAAAGAAAGCTTGAATTTTAAAGGTTTTTCTTCAATGTTATCTAATGGAAATATTGTTGTATTAAATATGAATATTTCCGAATATAAAAATCTTTCAAAAATTATTGCAGCATATCTAAAATTAGATTTTCAATCAGAAGTTATGTCTAATTTATCTCATTCTAAAGTAAAACCATCTGTTTTTATTTGTGATGAATATGCAGAATATGTAACCAAAACTGATGCTGACTTTTTTGCATTAAGTAGAGAAGCCAGATGTATTAATATTGTTTCAACTCAAAGTTATTCTTCTTTAAAAAATACATTAAAAGATGATACTGCGGTTAAAGTTATTGTTCAAAATTTAATTAATAAATTGTGGTTTAGAACAGATGATATTTTTACTATTGAAGAAGCACAAAAGCAATTAGGTAAAGAAGAAAAAACACTTACATCTAAAAGCATTACGGAAAATGCAAAAGAAACAAAGTTTAGTTATATAACAAATTCTTTAAATTCACATGATTCTAGCATTACAGAAAGCTTAAATACTTATACTCAAAGAGATTTTATTTATGATACTAATTTTTTCACAAGAAATTTAGAAACATTTTCTTCACTTGCATTTTTATCTGATGGCTCAAAAATTTTAGACCCTATGAAATTAAAAATGTTTCCATATTTTAAACAATAGTTTTGAAAGGAGGCTTTTATGAATAAATTTTTATTTACTTTTTCTGTTTTTTTACTCTTTTTTCTACTTTTTTCCACTACTGTATTTGGTGCGACTCCTAAATTGGTTACCAAAATCAATGATGGCTTCAAAGATATTGAAGGCTGGATTATAAAAATTGCAACACCTGCTGCGGCAGTTGCTGTTTGTACTGGTGCTTTGATGAGAAAATTTAGTTTTGGAGATGAAGAAAAAATAAGAACAGGAAAAAGGTTAATTACAGGTTCACTTTTTTCTTACGCATTTATCTTAGCTATTGACCTTATTTTATCTGCAATTGAATCATTAATCAGTTAGGAGGTCTAATGGAAAATTCTTCAGATATTACATCAATAATTATTGAAACTATTAACACTATTTTAGGCAATTTATTTGCATCAATTGATAATAATCTATATACAATTTTAGATGATATTATTTTCATTAGTTCAGACATTATTCATGATTCCTATTTTGAGAAAATACTAGGGACTTCTGCATCAAATGGAATTTTATTGATTTCAAATGCATTACTTTTTGGGTTTTTATTATATTATGCTGTTAAATATTTATTTTCTCATTTAACTTTTAGCCAGGTTGAATCCCCTATTCAATTTGTTTTTAAGGCTGTTATTTTTGGAACAATTATAAATTTTTCTTTTTTCTTTATGGAACAAATTCTAGATTTATTATCAATGATAACTTTAGCTATTAGAAATATTGGAGAAATTTTATTTAATAAAAACATTTGCTTTTCAGAACTTATTTTAATTATAAATAATAATATTGCTATTGATTCCACAGCTTTAAATATTTTCAGCTTAGATGGAATTATTAAAGCAACTCTTTCTACCTCCCTTTTAGCACTTGTTTTTACATATTCATTTAGATATATTTTAATTAAAGTTTTTATTTTATTAACACCTTTTGCAATTTTATCTTTATTATTAAATAGTAGTTCTTGGTTTTTTAGAGCATGGCTTAGATGTGTTTTTTCTCTTTTATTTATGCAAATAATTGTTGCTATTGTTTTATTGATTATGTTTTCTTTAGATTATTCTTCTACTGAACTTTTTTCTAAATTTATTTATATTGGTGGCATTCTCACATTAATAAAAATAGATTCATTTGTTAGAGAATTTTTGGGTGGGATTTCCACAACTTTTTCGCAAAATGTGCATAACTTTTTCAAAAAATAGGATGGTGATTCATGAAATTTATTTTTCCACAAAATTATAATTTTAAAAGTAAGCTTTTTGGTGTAATAGATTATTCAACAGCTATTTTTAATGTTATTTGGTATGTGTGTATTTATTTAATTCTTAATCTATTTATACATGATTGGAATATAAAAATATTTTTATTGATTTCTCTTTGTTTTCCTGTTACACTTCTTAGTATAATAGGTTTTAATGGAGAACCTTTAATATATGTATTTAAATATTTTATAAATTATTTGGTTAGACCAAAATTATATTTATATAAAAAATATTAAAACATTTTTTGATTTTTACTTGGATTTTATGTCTTAAAATGATATAATTTGTCCAAATGATTGGAGGCTTAAAAATGAAATTCGAACAACCAGAACAACCTTTGTTATTCTCTGAAACTATTGTTCCTGACATATTTTTTGCAGAATATCTATCTCAAATGCCAGGAAATTGTGTTAAAGTTTATCTATATATGCTTTTTTTATCTAAATATAGAAAAGAAATCAAATTAAATGATTTATCAAAAAAATTAGCATTGCCTTTAAAAGAAGTTAATGATGCTATTTCTTATTTAGATACAAATGAGTTAATTATAAAAAAAGAAAATGGATATATTGTTTCTAATTTACAAGAAATAACACTTAATAAATTATATAAACCAAACTTAACCGCTTCTCCAGAAAAAGTTGCAGATATAGCAAAAAATAAAGCTCGTGCAAAAGTTATCAATCATATTAATAATACTTATTTCCAAGGAATTATGGGACCTTCTTGGTATAATGATATAGATTTATGGTTCACAAAATATAATTTTGATGAAGAAGTAATGATTGCTTTATTTGATTATTGTTTTAATCGTTCTGCATTACATAAGAAATATATACAAACTGTTGCAGAAGCTTGGGGAAACAATAAAATACGAACTTGGAATGATTTAGATTTATATTATCAAAAACAAGAAAAACTTGTTAAAATTAAAAAGACTATTGCAAAAAAATTAGGCAAACAAACTCTTACTCAATATGAAGAAGCTTATATTGAAAAATGGGTTATTGATTTTGGATATGATTTAAATATCATTGAAATTGCTTTAAAAAGAACTACTTTTAAGAATAACCCTACATTTGAATATTTTAATAATATAATTACTGATTGGCATGACAGAGGTTTAAAAACCCCAAATGAAATTCTTGCATTTATTGAACAAAGAACAAAACTAAAGAAAGATACTAAAAAAATAGAAAAACAAGTAGCAAAAGCTTCTTTTGAACAAAGACAATATGATAATTTAGCTTTCTTGTATGCAAATGCTGGTGAAAATATTCCTCAAAACACACAATATACTAATTCCGTAAATAATTCACCTAATATTGCAGCTTCCTCAATTTCAAATATAGAAGGAGATATTAATGGCTAGTGAAATTTTATCAGAACTTTTATTAGAATATGACCAAAAAAAGCGTAAAGCAGAATTAGATTTAGAAGAACGAAAACAAGAATTATTCAAAAAAATTCCTCGTTTGCAAGAAATTGAAGATACTTTAAATTCGTATGCTATTAATACTGCAAAAAATATTTTAAACGGAAATAATAGCTCTTTATCTGATTTAACAGAAAAGTTGAATACTCTAAAAAAAGAAAAAGCACAAATTCTTAAGGATAATAACATTCCAGAAAGTTATTTAGAGCCATATTATGAATGTAAAATTTGTAAAGATACCGGATATATAAATAACTCTGGAAGTGCTTCCACCCTATGTTCTTGTATTAAACAAAAGTTATTAGATATATCATATAATAAGGCTAATATTTCTAACTTGGCTCAAGAAAATTTCGATACTTTTAATCCATTAATTTACTCTGACGAAGTAAATTTTGATAAATATAAGATGAAAATTTCTCCAAGAGCTAATATTTTACTTATTAAAGAAAAATGCATTGATTTTATTAATAACTTTGATAATCTTGATTCTCATAATTTACTTTTTACGGGAAATACAGGCTTAGGTAAAACTTTTATGACTAATTGTATAGCTAGTGAATTAATTAAAAAAGGAAAAAATGTTTTATACCAAACAGCTCCTGTTCTTCTTGAAACTGTTATTGATAATAAAATGAGTAAATATAAAAATTCTCGTCAAGATGATTTTTATAAGAATGTTCTTGAAGCTGATTTACTAATTATTGATGATCTTGGAACAGAGTGTTTAAATAGTATGAAATTGAGTGAGCTTTTCACTATTCTTAATACTAGACTACTTAATTTGAATAATAAAGCTACAAAAACAATTATTTCTACTAATTTGGATATTAATAATATTTTTAAGAATTATGAGGAACGAATTGGTTCTCGTATTGTTGGTTTTTATGATATTTATTACTTTTTTGGTGATGATTTGAGATTTAAATTGAAACAAAAATAAAAATCGCTAGATTTTTTCTAGCGATTATTTTTATTCTTTTTCATCTTCGTTCATCATTTCTGAAGTAATTGTTTCAATACTTACTACTTTTCCTCCATCTGTTGTTCTCATTAGAGTAACACCTTGTGTAGAACGACCTAGAACACTTATATCCTTAACTTTTAATCTTATAATTGTTCCTTTATCAGTTATAAGCATTACATCCTCATCATCTGTTGCAATTCTTACTCCAACAAGTTTTCCTGTTTTTTGTGTTATTTTATATGTTATAACACCTTTTCCACCTCTTAGTTGAACTCTATATTCATCTAATTCAGTTCTCTTTCCGAAACCGTTTTCTGTAATTGCAAGTAATGTTGCCTTTCCTCCAGAAATTATAGATTCCATTCCAATTACTTCATCATCTTCATCTAATCTAATTCCTATAACACCTTGTGAAACTCTTCCTATTGGGCGTACTTCTTTTTCGTCAAATGTTATACACATTCCGTTTTTTGTTACAAGAACTACATCATCTTGACCATCTGTTAATCTTACTCCGATTAATTCGTCATCTTCTTTTAATGTGATTCCTTGAAGACCTGTTTTTCTTGCTGAATTATATTCTAATAATGCTGTTTTCTTTATTAATCCTTTTTTAGTTGCCATTAATAGATATTTTCCTTCAGCAAAATTTTGAATTGGTATTACGGCTGATACTTTTTCACCAGCATCTAAACTTAATAGATTAACTATTGCAGTTCCTTTTGCTGTTCTACCTGCTTCTGGTACTTCATATCCTCTTAATCTATATAATTTTCCTTTATTTGTGAAGAATAAGATTGTATCATGTGTAGAAGCTGTAAATATTTGTTTTACGAAATCTTCTTCTCTAGTTGCAATTCCTGTTATTCCCTTTCCTCCACGTTTTTGACTCTTATATGTATCTATTGGCATTCTTTTTATGTAACCAAAATGAGTTAGGGCTATAACTGCTTGCTCTTCTTTTATTAAATCTTCAACATCTATTTCGCCTTCTGCAGCAACAATTTTAGTTTTTCTTTCATCTCCAAATTTGTCTCTTATTTCAATAAGTTCTTCTTTAATTATATCAAAAACTAATTTTTCACTTGCTAAAATAGCTCTTAAATGTTCTATTAATGCCATTAATTGTTGATATTCTTCTTCTATTTTTTCACGTTGCAATCCAGATAATGTTTTTAATCTCATGTCTAGTATTGCTTGTGCTTGAATATCTGTAAGACCAAATCTTTCCATTAATCTTTCTTTAGCATCATCATATGAATTACGGATTATTTCAATTACTTCATCTATATTATCTAATGCTATTTTTAATCCTTCTAATATATGTGCTCTTGCTAATGCTTTATCTAAATCGAATTGTGTTCTACGTAAAATTACTGTTTTTCTATGATCTAGATATAAATCTAAGCATTGTCTTAATGTTAGTATTTTTGGTTCTCCATCTACTAATGCAAGCATTATAATACCAAAAGTATCTTGCATTTGTGTGTTTTTATATAATTGATTTAAAACTACTTGAGGATTAGCATCTCTTTTTAATTCTATTACTATTCTAACTCTATCTTTTCTATCTGATTCATCTCTCATTTCTGAGATGCCTTCAATTCTTTTTTCCCTACATAATTTAGCTATGTTTTCAATTAATTTTGCTTTATTTACTTGGTATGGTAAAGAAGAAACAATTATTCTTTGTTTATTTCCGCTCATTTCTTCAATTTCTGTTTCTGCTCTTAATGTGATTTTTCCTTTACCTGTTTTATATGCTTCTTTTATTCCTTCAATTCCAAGAATTATACCTTCTGTAGGAAAATCTGGACCTTTTATAATTTGCATTAATTCGTCATCTGTTACATTGTCATCATCTATTATTTTTATAATTCCATCTATAACTTCTGTTAAATTATGAGGTGGTATATTTGTTGCCATTCCTACGGCAATACCTGATGAACCATTTATTAATAATGCTGGTATTTTTGCAGGTAATACTGTTGGTTCTTGTAATCTTTCATCATAGTTTGGCATAAAATCTACTGTGTTTTTCTCTATATCTACAAGCATTTGCTCAGCTATTTTTGACATTCTTGCTTCTGTGTACCTCATAGCAGCAGCTCCATCACCATCTATAGAACCAAAATTTCCATGCCCATCTATTAACATATATCTCATTGAAAAGTCTTGTGCCATTCTTACCATTGCATCATATACGGAACTATCACCATGTGGATGGTATCTTCCTAGTACAGAACCTACTGTGTTGGCACATTTCCTATATGGTTTGTCTGAAGTAATTCCATCTTCATACATAGCATATAAAATTCTTCTATGTACAGGCTTTAAACCATCTCTTACATCTGGTAAAGCCCTAGATACAATAACACTCATGGCATAATCAATATAGGCTGTTCTCATCTCTTGCTCAATATCTCTTTTGATTATATTTCCATCTTGTCTTTCTTCCATTGTTTCTACCTCTTTCCTTGTTTTTCTACATGAGTATTATATTATACTACGCCTTATTTTGCAAGGGTTTTAGCGAATTATTTTGATTTTTTAGATTACTTATTTGCATATTCAAAACCATCTTTAAAACCTTGTTTATAGTATAATTCACTTATTATTGATAATTTTATATTTTCTTTTTCTTCTTCATTTTTTATCTCTTTTATCTTTTGATGATATTCACCTTGAATATTTTCTTCTATTTTTTCAAAGTTTTCATTAAATATTTTGTTTAGCATTTCATCACTTAACATTTTTTCCTCCTTTACTTGATATTTTTTCCAGTTCGACTTTTTTTATGCATTTATTGTACCTTTTTGTTGAGTATGCAAAAAATGTGCTTTTTGCATATTATGTGTTGACATTTTTTGCTATATAATGTAAAAAAATTTTGAGGTGATGAAATGCAGCTTAATCAAGATGATATTAATATTGGAGAAAGATTACGTGAGATAAGAGAAAATATGAATATGACAAGAGAAGAATTTTCTGAAAAAATAGATATTACAGATTCATTTTTGGGCCAAATAGAAAGAGGCGAACGTTCTCTTAGTGTAAAAACTTTAAAAAAAGTTGTAAAATACACTGGCGTTTCAGCTGATTATTTACTTTTTGGCAAAAATTCAAAAAATGATGTTTTAAATAAAATTAATAATATTTTAGAATTAAATTCTGAAACTACATCAGATTTTATTTATCATATAGTTTTATGTTCTAATGATTTCTGTAAAAAATTAAATGATAGCAAATCTTAAGAGAGTTTATTTATTAACTCTCTTTCTGTTTGTGTAATTTCAAAATTTTGTCCTTTATTTTTTATTAATTCATGAAGTGTTTCAATATTTCTTGCTTCTTTTATAATATTTTCTAATGGTATAATATCTTCTAGTTTTTCTTGTATTTTTTCTATTTCCTTTTCCATACCTTCAAAATTTTTATTATTATAATATTCTTTCCAATTGTCCATGTATTTTTCTAAGCTTTCTATACTATTATTTTGTTCGTCAATTTCTTCTTTTATTTTTTGTGTAACATTTTCTAATAGAATATCTTTTCCACTTTTTATTATATTGTTTATAGTACGGTTTATATATCCTTTTTCATATATCTTGTCTGTAGCATTATCTAGTGCTGATGAAATTGTGTCAACAAGTCCACCATCACCCACGGCTATCTCAATTTGTTCCATATTTTCAAATTTTCCTGTTACTATACCTAATGCACTTTTTGCAAAATCTGAAACAGATTTTACGGCTGTTTGAATTCCTTCTGAAATACCATTTTTCAAAAGTGCATTTTTAATATCTATAACCTGCTCTTCAATCAAATCTGGTAATATTGCTCTTAATCCAATATCTATTCCATTATCCACAACTTTTCCGAACATTGTGTCAAAAAAATTATTTTGTTTTTCTTCAATTTTTAAATCATTATTTATTTCGTTTTCTAATTCCATATTTACCCCTTTCTATTTTTTCTATTTTTAATTTTTTAAAAAAACATTTAATTATTAAATAATAAATTTTTTCATTTTTATTTCTTATTATTATTTTTATTTTTTTAGGATTAATATTATATTTTATTATTTTATTAATTACAAAATAATATTTTTTTACTGAATAAAAATTAGGTTCTATAATAAAAATAATTTCATCACTTAATTTAAAATATTTTTTTAAAATTAATAAATTATTTTTTATTTTATTTACTATTAATAAATTTTTATTTTTTTGTATTTTTATATTTTTATAATTTTTTAAATTTAATTCCACTTTTTTATACTTTTTTCCACTACTATATAATTCTTTTAAATTATATAAAAAAATTATTTTATTATTTCTATTGTCCATCTATTAATTGTTTTTCAAATTCATTTGCTTCAATTTTTATTAAAATATGTTCATCTCCAACAAATGTTAAACATTCTCCCCTCCTTAATGATTTAATTTCTATTTTTTCTTTTTCTGATAAATTAGAATATTGAGATAATAATTTAATATTTTCTTCTTCTAATGAAAAAAATGTTTTTATACTTGAATTATTTAAAATACTTTTTCCATAAGTACCATTTTCCAAACTGAATAAATCTGATATATCTTGTGTTATTGCTACACTACTTCCTCCATATTTTCTAATAGTTTTAAATATTTTATAAATAAATTTTGCTACATCTTTATTTGACGTGACACCTATTAATCTCCAAATTTCATCTAAATAGATTGCTTTTTTTATTTTTCTATTTATTTTAATTTTGTCCCAAAATAATTCTGTAAATAAGTACATACCATATTTCATATTTTCTTCTCCAAGTTCATATACATCAGCAATTATTAATTTTTTATTTAATTCTATATTTGTATAATTATTAAAAAATTTAAAAGAACCTTTTATAAATGGCAATAGTTTTATTTTAAATTTTTTCGTTTTTTCATCATTTAATATATTATAAAAATCTTCTAATATTGGCATATCTTTTGTTGTTTTAAATTTTTTATTTTTATATAATGTTTTATCATTAAAATTAATATTTTTTATTTTATATACTTCAATTATTTTTTCTTCTAATATTGCTTTTTCTTCTTCATTTAATTCTCCAAAAATTAAATTAAAAAATCCAATTAATTTTCCTATTTTTGTTGCTAGATATCCATGTTCATTTTCTTCAATACTTTCTTTTCTAATATCAAAAATATTTATATAATTTTCTGAAGTAGGTCCTAATTTTATTATTGTACCTCCTATATTTTTTGCTAATTTATTATATTCTCTTTCTGGATCTATTACATATTGTTCAATTCCTAATAATGAATTTCTTAATATTAATAATTTTGTATAAAAAGACTTTCCTGCTCCACTCGTTCCAAAAATACACATATTTGCATTTTTATATTTATTTGTATTATATCTATCTATTAAAATTAATGAATTATTATACATATTTGTTCCTATATAAATTCCTTTATCTTCAAATATTGAAGATGAAATAAATGGATATGTGCTTATTAATCCATTTGTTAAAATGTTTCTTTTTCCTACGGTTTTTAAAGTTTCACTATTTTCTAATAAAGGTAAACATGATTTAAATAATTGTTCCTGCCTAAAATATGCTCTTTTAGTTTGTAAACCTTTGCTTTGTAAAATCCCTTCTACTTTGTCTAAATTATATTGCAATTCTTTTTGTTCTTTTGAAAATAATTCCAAATAAATATATAAAAAATAAAGCTCCTCATTATTAACTTGAATTTCTTTTCTTATATATTTCGCGTCACTATATGCAAATGTAGCAATATCAATATCTTGCTTATTTTCTCCAGAACTTTTTATTTCTGCACCTACATTTCCAATATTATATGTAAGTTCTTTAATTATTTTATTTGTATCAGCTTTTTCATAAAAAATTGAAATATTCATATTTATATTTGTTTCAACTAAATTTTTTAAAATTAATTCATTGTATTCTCTATAATAATTTACAATAATTATTCCGGAAAAAAAATAATCATCTATTTCTAAAAATTTTGGATTATTTAAATTAATATATGTTGGTGATATAAAATCTTTTGAATTAAAATTTCCTTCTTTTAAATATATTTTATTTTCTATTTATATTCCTCCTTTTATTTTTCTAAAAATATTTTTAAATTTAAAAATGAAAATAATATATTTTTTGTTTCTTCTTTATTACATTCTAAAACATTATTTCCACATCTATATAAACATTCTTTAATTTTAAAATATTTTTCATTTAAATCTTGTATTATATTTTCTTCATTATTTTCTATATTATTTTTTATTATTAAATAAGTATTTTTTGTGGCAGATTTATTTTTATTATTTTTTTCTTGAATAAATTCCAAATATTTTTCTAAATAATTTTTTAATATTTTATTATTTTCTTTTTCTGAAATTTTTTTTAGATTTTTAATATGACCACTTAAATCGGCTTTTTTACTTTGAATTAAAATTTGAATATCAAAATTACATGTTTTTAAAAAAATTTTATAAGAATTTAAAATTGATTCTTTTTCTAATTGAGTTTTTAAATTAAAATTGATTGGTTCGATTTTTAATATTTTTACATATTTATTTTTTCTTATTTTTATAATTCCTCTATCAAGAATATCTTCTATTGGTAACCATTTTTGTATAGACTTAATTTTCTCTCTCCTTTCACAAACATTCTACTATCCTTATTCTTTTTTGTCAAGAAAAATCGTTCGACATTCTTCGACATAAACTTTTTAAAAAATTTTTATTTTTTTGAATATTATTTTTTGTTTTGTACATAATATGTGTATAAGGTTAATACAAGTTGAGTTAAGAATATTAATGGATTTTTATTAGTTTATTAATATTCGAACAAAGATATTTATTGGGTCATTTTTATGGCTTAATATATGTCGGCGATAAAAATATATTATGTGTATGTAAGCTGTATTTTATTTAAATTTTCAAGGATTATTTTTATATGTATATATGGTTAAATTATATGTAATATATTTGAACTAAGATTATTTTTATATTATATGGGGTTGTTATTAGTCCCACGTGGATGAATATGGTTTCTACTAATGTATTAATAGTCGAGCAACTGATTAATATATGTGGTGTATAGTTTATTTGTATAGCAATATACATTAGATTTGACCACTATATATATTAGTCTGAGTTAAGATTTTTATTAGCTTTATAGATAATAGCTAGGAGATTTTATTCTCCTAGCTATTAATTTAATTTATATATCAAGATTTTTAACAAATTTTGCATTTTGTTCAATAAATTGTCTTCTTGGGTCTACTTCATCACCCATTAAAATTGTAAATATTTCATCTGCTTTTATTGCATCATCCATTGTTACTTGTATTAATGTTCTTTTTTCTGGATTCATTGTTGTTTCCCATAATTGTTCTGGGTTCATTTCCCCTAGACCTTTATATCTTTGTATATTAATAGAATCTCTTGCAATTCCTTTTTGTTCTAATTCTTTAAATGCATTTTCTAATCCATCATCTGTATAACAATATATATCTTCCATTCCTTTTTTAGATAATTTGTATAATGGTGGTTGTGCTAAATAAACATTTCCATTTTCTATAAGTGGTCTCATATATCTAAAGAAAAATGTTAACATTAATGTTCTTATGTGTGCACCATCAACATCTGCATCAGCCATTATTATAACTTTTCCATATCTTATTTTTGTTATATCAAAATCATTTCCAATTCCTGCACCTACAGCAACAATTACTGGATTTAATTTATCATTTCCATAAATTTTATCAGCTCTTGCTTTTTCTACATTAAGCATTTTTCCCCATAATGGTAATATTGCTTGAAATCTTCTATCTCTTCCCTGTTTTGCACTTCCTCCAGCAGAGTCTCCCTCTACTATATATACTTCACATTCTTCTGCTACTTTACTACTACAATCAGCTAATTTTCCTGGAAGGGTTGTTGTTTCTAGTGCACTTTTTCTACGAACTAGTTCTCTTGCTTTTCTTGCTGCTTCCCTAGCTCTTGCAGCGCTTACACATTTTTCCAATATTGCTTTTGCAACTGTTGGGTTTTCTTCTAAGAAGGTAGAAAGTGCATCATTTACCATACTTTGAACAACACCTGTAACTTCACTATTACCAAGTTTTGTTTTTGTTTGTCCTTCAAATTGTGGTTCTTTTACTTTTACAGAAACAACTGCTGTTATTCCCTCTCTAATATCTTCACCTTGTAAATTTGCATCTTTTTCTTTTAAGAAATTATGCTCTCTTGCATAATCATTAAATACTTTTGTTAATGCTCTTTTAAATCCTTCAAGATGTGTTCCACCTTCTATTGTATTTATATTGTTTACAAATGTATGTATATTTTCTGAATAACTTGTTGTATATTGTATAGCAATTTCTACTGGTGTTTCTCCATTTCTTTCTATATATATTGGTTCTGGATGTAATTTTTCTTTATTTTTATTTAAATATTCAACAAATGATTTTAACCCACCTTCAAAACAAAATTCTGCTTTTTTTGGTGTTTCTCCTCTTTGATCTTCTATTGTTATTTTTAGACCTTTTGTTAAAAAAGCCATTTCCCTAAATCTTGTTTCTAAAACTTCATAATCAAATTCTTGTGTTTCAAAAATTGTATCATCTGCTAGAAATCTTACTTTTGTTCCTGTTTTTTTTGTTTCTCCTATTTTTTCAAGTTTTCTTACTGTCTTTCCTTTTTCGAAATACATTTGATATATTCCACCATCTCTTTGGATTGTTACTTCTACCCAATTTGATAATGCATTAACAACAGAAGCACCTACACCATGCAATCCTCCAGAAACCTTATATCCACTATCTCCACCAAACTTTCCACCAGCATGTAAAACTGTATAAACTGTTTCAGCCGTAGAGATATGTGTTTTAGGATGTATTTCTACAGGTATTCCTCTTCCATTATCTTCTACACATAATACATTTCCTGGTTCTAATGTTACATTTATTTCTGTACAATATCCTGCTAAAGCTTCATCAACACAGTTATCTACAATTTCATATGCCATATGGTGAAGACCTCTTACAGATGTACTTCCAATATACATACCTGGTCTTTTTCTAACTGCTTCAAGACCTTCTAAAACTTGTATTTGTTCAGCTCCATATGCGTGTTCATATTTTTCCATTATTTTTCCTTCCTTTCAATGTTGCTTATTCCTTTTCTATTACCTTTCCATCTATAACATTATATGAAAAATATTTTAAATTTTCAAGTACTATTTTTTCAGTACATGTAACAATTACTTGAATATTTTTTATATAATTAAAAAAGTTTTTTCTTCTGTTCTCATCTAATTCTGACATAAAATCATCTAATAATAATATAGGTTCCTCCCCTATTTCATCATATATAACTTGTAATTCCGCAAGCTTTAATGATAAAACTGCAGTTCTATGTTGTCCCTGCGAACCATATATATCAACTTGTTTTCCATTTATATATACTACAAAATCATCTCTATGTACACCTTTTGTAGTATAACCTTTTATTATGTCTAGCTTTCTTTTTGATTTTAACTCATTTATAAAATTTTGTCTAGTAGTTAAATCAGAAAAATATTTGATTTCTATTTCTTCTTTATTTTGAGTTATTTCTTTATGAATTATTTTTATTTTATTTATTATTTTTTCAATAAATTCTTTCCTATATTCATATATTTTTATTCCGTAATCAGCTAATTTTTCATCCCATATTTCTAATAATTCTTCATTTTTATTTTCTAATTTTATTTGTTTTAAATAATTGTTTCTTTGTTCTAGTGTTTTTAAATATAATGTTAATACATGAATATAATTTGGTCTTAATTGGCTTATCATGACATCCAAAAATTTTCTTCTATTTTGTGGTCCGCCTTTTAAAATATTAATATCATCTGGAGTAAAAATTACTATATTAATATTACCTAAAAGTTCACTTAATTTTTTTATTTTTATTCCATTTAAATATACTTGTTTTTTATCTCCTATTTCAATTTTTATATTTCCATCTCTATCACTTTTTTCATAAGAAATATCAACAAAAGCTTTTTCTTTATTAAATTTAATTAATTCTTTTTCTTTATTTGTTCTAAAAGATTTTCCTATACTACTTAAATAAATAGATTCAATTATATTTGTTTTTCCTTGTGCATTTTCACCAAAAAAAACATTAATATTTTCATGTAATTTTATTTTTTGTTCATCATAATTTCTAAAATTCATTAATTTAATTTCTTTTATCCACATTTTATTCTCCATTTGTGTATATTTTTTTATTATTTTTAGGATTTTTTTAGAATTTTTTATTTTATTTGAGGCATAAAATTATATTACCCCAAAAAAATAAATGGCTTATTTTCGATTCTCGTGCGTCGTTTTTTTTATGATTTTTTATTATTTTTGTATTTTTTTATTATTTATTATATTTTTTGTTATTTATTTTTTATTTTTTTATTTATTTCTAATTTATTAAATATAATTTATTTTATTTATTTTTATTTTTAATTTTCTATATTATTTATAAATTATAATTTATTTTAAAATCTCGCTCAATCTTTTTTTTACTATTTTATTCTTTTTTTTTCTATTTTTTTCTTACTTTTTCATTTTGCTTTTTTATATACTTAAATTATTTATTTTAAAATTTTCAAAATCTCGCTCAATCTTTTTTTTTCTATTTTATTCTTTTTTTTGCTATTTTTTTCATATTTATTATTATTAAGAAATAATGGTCAGAAGTTTCTCTCCTCTGACCAAAATTTTTAATCTTTTAATCTAATTGGTAATATCATGTAAACATATTCATTGTTTTCCACAGGTTTTACTAAACATGGGGATATGTTTGTTCCAAATTCCACATAAACTTCTTCATCATCTATTGCTTTTAAACTATCTAAGAAATATTTTGGATTAAATCCAGCTTCTATATTTTTCCCTTCTGTAGATACAAAGATTTCTTCTTTTGCATCTCCAGTTTGGTTTGTACAAGAAATTGTAACTTTTCCAATATCAACAGATACTTTTACAGGATATTTTTTCTCCTTTTCTATTGAAGAAGAAGAAATTAAACTTATTCTTTCAAAACTGTTTTGAAGACTGTTTTTATTTACTTTTATTCTTGTTTCCCAACTTGAAGGAATAACTGTTTTATAATTTAAAAACTCGCCATCTAATATACGTGTAACAACTTTACAATTTTCCATTTCAAATAATGCTTGGTTCTTTGAAATACCTATTCTTATTGGATCAAAAGAATCTAACAATATTTTATTTACTTCATTAAGTGTTTTTCCTGGTATTACTGCCCTAAAATTATTTACTTTTGTTTGTAGATAAATACTTCTTAATGCTAATCTAAATCCGTCTACTGCAACAACATTTAGCTTATTGTTTTCCACTTCGAATAAACAACCTGTGAATATTGGTCTGTTTTCTTCAGAGCTAACTGCAAATATTGTTTTTCTAATCATATTTTTTAATTTATTTTGTTCTAGTTCTATTGAATTTTCCACTTCTATTTTAGGTAATTCTGGAAATTCTTCAGGATTCATTGTTGCTAATTTATATAAAGAACCTTCACATTCTATTTCTAATAAATTATTTTCGTTTAGTGATATATAAATTTCTGTATCTGGTAGTTTTCTAATAATTTCACTAAACATTATTGCATTAACAACTATACTTCCTTGTTCTTTAACTTCACATTCCATTACATATTCAATTCCAATTTCTAAATCATATGTTGTTAATTTTATTTCATTATCATTAGTTTGTATAAGTATTCCTTCTAGTATAGGCATTGTTGTTTTAGATGATACACCTTTTACTACGGAATTTAAAGCTTTAAGGATGTTATCCTTATAACAAACAATTTTCATTTTTCGTCTCTCCTTTATTAATATTAAAATATAAAATAAATATTATTAGTAGTAATAGTATTAGTAGCTGTGGATAATGTGGAAAACTATGTGGAAACTTTGAACCCCTAAGAAAAATTTATGTGTATAACTTAGTGGATAACTTCCCAATTTGTCCACAGCAAAATTTTGAAAATGTGGATATTGTACTTATAAACAGTTTATCAACAAGAAATTAACAGTTGGGTGTGGACAACCTAGCTAGCCTTTCCGTAAGTAAAGATAACTTTTTTGTAACCGAACAATTGTCTATAAGAACAAATTTTCAAAAAGTAAAGTTAAACTATTATCTTTTCTATTGTTCACCATTTATGATTATGTTTTTCACACTTTCCACAATTAATCTTGTGTTTGTTTTTTCTTTAACTTCTTTCTCAATTTTTTTGCATGCATGCATTACTGTTGAGTGATCTCTGTTCCCAAAGTCCTCTCCTATCTTAGGATAAGACATATTTGCAACTTCTCTGCATAAATACATTGCAATTTGTCTAGGAAATGCTATTTCATTTGAGCGCTTATTACTTGCTAAATCATCTTTATCAATGTTGAAGTATTTTGCTACTGTTTCTTTAACAAAATCTGATGAAAGAACTTTTTCACTTTCTGCTTTAAATTCATTTATTGTATTTTCAGCAAGTTCAATTGTTATTGGACTATGTGTAAGTGAAGCTCTAGCAATGATTTTATTAAAAACACCTTCTAATTCTCTAATATTAGAATCGATTTTGTTTGCGATATTTGCTAAAATGTTGTCATCAACAATAATTTTTTCTTCTTGTGCTTTTTTTCTTAAAATTGCCAAACGTGTTTCATAATCTGGACAAGATATGTCTGCTAAAAGACCCCATTCAAATCTTGATTTTAACCTATCTTCAAGAAATGGAATGTCTCTTGGAGGCTTATCACTTGAGATTATTATCTGTTTTTTGTCTTCGTATAAAGCATTAAAAGTATGGAAAAATTCTTCTTGCACTCTCTCTTTTCCAGCTATAAATTGGATATCATCTATTAGTAGTACATCAATTGTTCTATACTTATTTCTAAATATTTCATTCTTGTTGTCTTTGATGGCATTTATCAATTGATTTGTAAACTTTTCAGATGTTACATATAAAATTTTTGTAGATCTGTTGTTTTGTAGGATTCTATTTCCAATTGCATGCATTAAGTGAGTTTTTCCTAATCCTACTCCTCCATATAAAAATAATGGATTGTAAGATTCACCAGGTTTATCTGCTACTGCAATTGCTGCTGCATGTGCAAATCTGTTATTGTTTCCTACTACAAATGTGTCAAAAGTATATTTTGGATTAAGTGTTCTATTAGAAGTTTCGATTTCAGCATCTGATATATCTGGTTGTGAGTTTGAAATTATTGTATCATCTGAAACTTCTTTTTTATCCTTATCCTTTTCATAATACACTGAAAATGTCCATTCTGTATTTGTTAAGTATTTTAAAGTATTAAGAATTAAATCCGCATATCGACTTTTAATTAAGTCATGATGATATTCTGATCCTGCTTTAAAGACGATGTGATTACCTTTTATTTCCATTATCTCTAATGTTCTTAGCCAAGTTTCATAGGCAATTTGTGTTACTTCGTTTTTTAGTAATTCTTTTGCTTGGTTTAAAAGTTCGTCTTTGTCAATTTGCATTTTAAACATCCTTTCAAAATAAATGTAAAAAAGTTATCCACAAAGTTATCCACAGGTGTGGATAACTTTGTAATAATCTTGTAATAAATAGAAAGTTTTTTACGAACGAATTTTTTTGTTAAACGTTTTTGGAAATCCCCTATCTTTTCTTGCTCATAATAATATCAAAATATTACACAAATAGTCAAGATAATTGTGGATAATTTTGAAAAAATTGTGGAGAACTTCAAAAAAAGCTGTGGAAAACTATCGAATATTACAAAAATATTACAAAATTTGATAATTTTTAATTCTTTATACAATATTTTTTTTCAAAATGCAATACTCAAAAAAATAAAAGTCAAAAAATTTAAAATTTTCCAAAAGGTCTTGACAATAGGCTTAATAGTGGTGTATAATCATTCTACTTGTTATTTTGTGAAATTATTTCCAAAAGGAATTAAAATATAATTTCGAAAAACTAGGAGGTGCAATAAATGAAAAGAACATTTCAACCAAAAAACAGACAAGAAAAGAAAGAACATGGATTTATGAAAAGAATGTCAACAAGAGCAGGAAGAAACGTACTTAAAGCAAGAAGAGCTAAAGGCAGAAAGAAAATATGTGCTTAAATTTTTACTTAAGTGAAATTAAATAATAGGTTTAAATTCTAGGTTTTTCCTAGAATTTAAAAAATATTATTGTACCTTAAGAGAGGATATGAGTAATAATGAAACAAACAGAAATGTTAAAAAAGAACTATGAATTCAAAAAAGTCCTATCAAAAGGTCGTTTTTACTTAGGAAAACAATTACAAATAGTATTCTTAAAAAATAGTATGAATAAGAAATTACTAGGGATAGCAGTAAGTACAAAGGCTGGAAAAGCTTACCAAAGGAATAGAGCCAAAAGGCTAATTAGAGAAGCATATAAAAACCTAGAGCCTCAAGTAAAAAACGATTATTCTATAGTAATTTTAATCAAAAAAGAAATAAACTTGAAAGATTTAAGATATAGAGATATTATAGTAGAAATGCAAGATATTTTTAAGAGAGCTCAAATCTTAAAAGAAGATGAAAAGTTATGAAAAAAATATGTATTCATTTAATTGAATGGTATCAAAAATATATATCAAAAATTCTAGAAAGTAAAAATATAAAATGCAAATTTTATCCGACATGTTCTGAATATACAAAACAAGCAATTGAAAAATATGGAATTTTAAAAGGCTGTATGTTAGGATTTGTAAGGATTTTAAAATGTAATCCTTTTTCAAAAGGAGGATATGACCCATTAAAATAGAAAGGGGCAGTATAATGATAGCATTTTTTGCAAATATTTTTGGATACATACTAAATATTATTTATAATTTTGTGCAAAATTACGGATTAGCTATAATTTTATTTTCAATTTTAATAAAATTATTAATGCTTCCGATATCTATAAAACAACAAAAAACACTTAAAAAATCTACTAAAATTCAGAAAAAAATGAAAGAAATTCAGTTTAAGTACAAAAATGACCCTGAGAAATTAAATCAAGCAACCCTAGAATTGTACAAGTCTGAAAATATGAGTCCATTTAGTGGATGCTTAAGTGCAATAGTGCAAATTATCTTATTATTTGCTGTATTTTATTTAGTAAGATCACCATTAACTTATATGAAAAAAGTTGATGTATCTGTAATAGATAAATATACTAAAATAATTCAACAAAATGATTTAAGCACAAATAGTGCATATCCAGAAATAGAAATAATACGTGAATTAGATAATATTAAAAATTTAAAAAATCAACCAACAGAGGAAAATACAGATAATTCCGAAGAAACCTCAGAAGAACAACAAGAAGAAACTGATAAAATTGATTTATCTGAAATAAAAGATGATGAAGTTGATTCATTAAGAATTAATATGGAATTCTTAGGTTTAAACTTAGCACAAGTACCAACTAGAAGTTCTGACTGGAAAGCATATATAATACCTGTTTTATATGTATTAGTTGCAGTAATTTCATTAAAAATTACTGGACCAAAAACAGATAATATAAAAAAAGATGGGGAAGAGGGAGAAAAAGAAATTGACCCAATGGCTCAAATGAATAAAAATATGACATTAATGTTCCCTATAATGTATCTTGCAGTAGCGCTTATAGCACCACTTGGATTAGCTTTATATTGGCTAATGAACAGTCTTTTAATGATTATAGAAAAATTAGTTTTAAATAAGGTTTTAAAAGATGAGGAGGAATAAATATGGCAAAGACTATAATTTCAGAAGGTAGAACAACATCAGAAGCAATTGAAAAAGGCTTAAAAGAGATTGGTTTGCCAAAAGAACTTTGTGAAATAAAGGTTATAGATGAAAATAAAAAGAGCTTTTTTGATATTTTAGCACCAAAAATAGTTAAAGTTGAAATAAAAGAAAAAGAAGCTCAAAAGCCTGAAGAATTCATAATAGAAACAACAGAACAAGAATTAGAAGTTGCAGAAAAGGATTTAAGAAAATTCCTAGATGATTTTACTGGAAAACTTAAAAATCAAGCAAATTATGAAATTCAAATTAAAGATAAATGTATTTATATAGAAATTACAGGCGAAAATCTTGGAAATCTTATAGGACATAGGGGAGACGCCTTATATGCATTAGAGACAATATTAAAAGCAATTGCAAATAAGAAGTCAGAAAATGCAGTAATTGTAAGACTTGACATTGAAAAATATAAAGAAAAAAGAGAAAAAACACTTAAAGATTTAGCAATCAGAAAAGCTAAATTAGTTGAAAAAACAGGAAAAACAATAACTTTAGAACCTATGAAACCATATGAAAGAAAAATAATACATAGTGTTCTACAATCTAATCCAAATGTTCAAACAAGAAGTATTGGACAAGAACCAAAAAGAAAGATAGTAATATCAAAAAATAGTTAAAATCTTTGTTAAAAATCAGAGATTAACAAAATATAAAAAATCGGAAGTCAAAGTTCAGATTTTAATCAAAAGATTAAACGAACTTTGACTTTTTTTAGGAGGTAAATATGAGTACAACAATTGCTTCAATATCTACGGCTCCGGGAATTGGCGGAATTGGAATAATACGTATGAGTGGGGCTCAGACATTTGAAATTTTAGAAAAAATATTTAAACAAAAAAACCCACAAAAGATAGAAGATATAAAAGGTTATACCATTAAATATGGACATATAGTAGATAATGAAAAAATAATTGATGAAGTTTTAGTATCTTATTTTAAAGCTCCAAAAAGCTATACAACAGAGAATATGTGCGAAATTAACTCACATGGTGGAACAGTTATTTTAAAAGAAATACTTGAGCTTTGCTTAAAAAACGGTGCAGAATTAGCAGAACCTGGAGAATTTACAAAAAGAGCTTTTCTTAATGGTAGAATTGATTTAGCTCAAGCTGAATCTGTAATTGATATTATAAATGCTAAGTCTGAAAAAGAAGCCAAAAGCAGTATTAATCAACTAGAAGGATTTTTATCAAGAGATATAAGCGAAATAAAACAAGGAATTTTAGATGTGTTAGTAAACATTGATGTAACAATAGATTATCCTGAATATGATACCCCAGAAGTTCAAAAGAAAGAAATAAAAGATATGCTTGAAAATACTATAAATAAGCTTAGCAGACTAGAAAAATCTTTTGACAATGGAAAAATTATTAAAGATGGAATAAAAACAGCTATAATAGGTAAACCAAATGCAGGAAAATCATCTTTGCTAAATGCTATTTTAAAAGAGGATAGAGCAATTGTAACAGCTCTTGCAGGAACTACAAGGGATACAATAGAAGAATTTGTTACAGTTAGAGGTGTTCCATTAAAATTGGTTGATACAGCTGGAATAAGGGAAGCCGTAGACGAAGTAGAAAAAATAGGTGTTGAAAAATCAATAAAACAAGCACAAGATGCAGATTTAGAAATTGCAATATTTGATAGTTCAAAACCATTAGATGCTGAAGATTTAGAAATTTTAAATTTAATCAAAAACAAAAAAACTATAATATTGTTAAATAAAACAGATTTAGAACAAGTTATATCAGAGGATGATGATAGACTAACTAGTGTTACAAGTAATATTTTAAAAATTTCAGCTTTAAATAAAACAGGAATTGAAGAACTATATGACAAAATTTCTGAAATGTTTAATTTAGATGAAATTAATTTAGATAATGAAGTATTAATAACTAATTTAAGACACAAAAATATAATTTCTAAAGCAAAAGAAAATGCTTTAAATGCAAAAAATGCTTTAGAAAATAATATGCCAATAGATATAATAGCTATTTATATAAGACAAATTTTAGATGATTTAGGAGAAATAACAGGAGAGGTTGTTACAGAAGATATAATAAACGAAATCTTTTCTAAATTTTGCTTAGGAAAATAAGATGTTAAAATCAAAAATAAGCTAATTTTTGAAAATAGCCATAATGTTAATTAAATAAATGATAAAAATCAAAATAAAACGATTTTGAGACGAAATAAGAGTAATGTAATATTAAATATAAAACGAGAGGGAGAAATAAAATGAGTTATTATGCAGGAGATTATGATGTAATTGTAATTGGTGCTGGACATGCAGGTTGTGAAGCTGGTCTTGCTTCAGCAAGACTTGGTATGAAAACTGCAGTATTTTCTATAAGCTTAGAAGCAGTTGCAAATATGCCTTGTAACCCTCATATTGGAGGTAGTTCAAAAGGACATTTGGTTAGAGAAATTGATGCTTTAGGCGGAGAAATGGCTAAAAACATAGATAAAACGATGATTCAAATAAAGATGTTAAATATGTCAAAAGGCCCAGCAGTACACTCTTTAAGGGCACAAGCTGATAGAAAAAGATACCAAATGGAAATGAAACATACATTAGAGAAACAAGAAAATTTAGATTTAAAACAAGCAGAAATAGTTGACATAAAAATAGAAAACAATAAAATTAAATCAGTTGAAACAGATGTTGGTGCTATATATAATGTAAAGGCATTAATAGTAGCGACAGGAACATATTTAAAAGGAAAAATCTTTATTGGAGATTACTCAAAAGAGAGTGGCCCAGATGGAGTATTTCCAGCTAATAAGCTTTCTGAAAGTTTAAAGAAAATAGGTATAAATTTAATAAGATTTAAAACAGGAACACCTGCAAGAATCGCAAGAAAAAGTATAGATTTTTCTAAAATGGAAATTCAAAAGGGGGATGTAGACATAATACCATTTTCTTTTGAAGATAGAATGAAGAACTTTGACCAAGTTGATTGTTATCTTACTTATACAAACGAAGAAACACATAAAATTATAAGAGAAAATCTACATAGGTCACCATTGTTTGCTGGAGTAATTGAAGGAACAGGACCTAGATATTGTCCATCAATAGAAGATAAAGTAGTAAGATTTGCAGATAAAGAAAGACATCAAGTATTTGTAGAACCAATTGGGTTAGATACAGACGAAATGTATATACAAGGAATGAGTTCATCATTACCAGAAGATGTTCAAATTGCAATGTATAGAACACTTCCAGGTCTAGAGCATTGTGAGTTTACAAGACCTGCATATGCTATAGAATATGATTGTATAGATCCTTCAGAATTGAAATTATCACTTGAATATAAAAAAATTGATGGTTTATTTTTCGCAGGTCAAACAAATGGTACATCTGGATATGAAGAAGCTGCTGGTCAAGGATTAATTGCTGGAATTAATGCTGTACAAAAAATTAAAGGTAAGAAACCATTGATATTAGATAGAACAGAGGCATATATAGGTGTTTTAATTGATGATATTGTAACAAAAGGAACAAATGAACCATATAGAATGATGACTTCTAGAGCGGAATATAGGCTACTTTTAAGACAAGATAATGCAGATCTTAGATTAACTGAAAAAGGTCATGAAATAGGTTTAATATCTGATGAAAGATATGAAAGATTTTTAGAAAAGAAGCAAAAAATTAGTGATGAAATTAAAAGATTAGAAAATACAATTGTTAAACCAACTGAAAAAGTAAATAACTTTCTTGTTAAATGTGGAACATCTCCACTTACAACAGGTTCAAAGCTTTCAGAATTGCTAAAAAGAGCAGAAATTACATATAAATCTTTAGAAGAAATTGATGAAAATAGACCTAAATTAGGAGAACAAGTTAGAGAAGAAGTAGAAATTCAAGTAAAATATGATGGATACATTAAACTACAAGAAGCCCAAGTTGAAAAATTTAAGAAAATGGAGAAAAAATTATTACCTGATGACTTAGATTATGAACAAATTAAAGGAATTAGCTTAGAAGCTAGACAAAAACTAAATAAGCACAAACCACACTCAATTGGGCAAGCTTCAAGGATTTCAGGAGTTTCTCCAGCTGATATATCAGTACTTTTAGTATATTTACAAACTAAAAATAATAAATAAAAAAAGAAAGAGGTTTTTATGGATAAGAAAATATTTTTTGAAAAAATGCAAGAAAATTCGAAGGTTTTAGGCTTCAACTTTTCTGTGGAGCAATTAGAGAAATTTTATAAATATATGAATTTATTAATTGAATGGAATGAAAAAATGAATTTAACAGCAATAACTGAACCAAATGATATTATTTTAAAACATTTTATTGATTCTATTACGATAAATAAATACATAGAAAATAACGCCAAAGTTGTTGATGTTGGTACAGGAGCGGGATTTCCAGGAATTCCATTAAGCATAATAAGAACTGATTTACAAATAACTTTAGTAGATTCTTTAAATAAAAGATTAATATTCCTACAAGAAATAAAAAAAGAATTAGAATTAAAGAACATAGATATTGTTCATGCAAGAGCAGAGGAATTTGGACAAAACAAAAACTATAGAGAGACATTTGATATAGCAACATCACGCGCTGTGGCAAATTTATCAACTTTGTCAGAATATTTAGTTCCACTTGTAAAAATAAAAGGTAAATGTGTTTGTATGAAAGCTTCTGATGCAGAGGAAGAAATTAAACAAGCAGAAAATGCAGTTAATATATTAGGAGGGAAAATAGTTAAAGTAGAAAAGTTTAATTTACCAAATTCTGATATAGGAAGAACAATTATCATAATTAACAAAGAAAAAAATACAAATAGTAAATATCCTAGAAAACCTGGTACACCTTCGAAAGAACCACTAAAATAAATTGAATGCTCCACGGAAAAATGCGTGGAGCATTTTTTTGAAAAAAATATAAGAAAATTTTCTAAAAAATTATTGACTTATTATAAATAATTATATATTATTATATTACAATTTTATAACAACATAAGAAGAGAAAGGAATGGTATTAAAAATGGGAAAAGTAATATCAGTAGCAAACCAAAAAGGCGGAGTAGGAAAGACTACAACCACAGTCAATTTGAGCACAATACTAGCAAAAAAAGGTAAGAAAGTATTATTAATAGATACAGATCCACAAGGAAATGCAACAAGTGGTTTAGGGATAACAAAAGAAGTAGAATTATCTGTTTATGATGTACTTGTAGGAGATACAGAAATTAATGAAACAATACAAGAAACAGCAATAAAAAATCTAAAAGTATGTCCATCAAACATTAGTTTGGCTGGTGCGGAAGTTCAACTTGTTTCTATGATGTCAAGAGAACAAAGATTGAAAGCCAAACTTGACATAATTAAAAATGACTTTGACTATATTTTGATAGACTGTCCACCATCTTTAGGTTTAATTACATTAAATGCCTTTACAGCATCTGATACTGTTTTAATACCAGTGCAATGTGAATATTTTGCACTAGAAGGATTAGGACAATTGTTAAATACTGTAAACTTAGTAAAAAAACATTTAAATAAAAATTTAGAAATAGAAGGTGCTTTACTTACAATGTATGATGCAAGAACAAACTTATCTAATCAAGTTGTAAAAGAAGTAAAAAAATATTTCGAAAACAAAGTTTATAAAACAGTTATACCTAGAAATGTAAGACTTAGCGAAGCTCCTAGTTATGGAATGCCAATAACAATTTATGACCCTAGATCTAAAGGAGCAAAAGCATACGAGAAATTTGCAAAAGAACTTTTAAAAAATAATAATATATAGAAAGGGACGATTATCATGGCAAAAATGACAGGTTTAGGAAAAGGACTAGATGCCTTATTCGGAGGAGCACCATTAGATATAGAAGTTAATGAAACTGAAAACATAGATAAAGAAAACTTAAAAACATTAAAAATTACAGAAGTTGAGCCAAATAGAGACCAACCAAGAAAAACATTCAAACAAGAATCCCTAGAAGAACTTGCAGAATCAATTAAAACTTATGGAATTATTCAACCAATAGTTGTTTCTAAAAGAGATGGATATTATGGAATTGTTGCAGGAGAAAGAAGATGGAGAGCCGCAAAATTAGCAGGTTTGGAAGAAATTCCTGCAATAATAAGACAAGATGATGATGAGCAAACAAATAGAGAAATTGCTCTAATAGAAAATATCCAAAGAGAAGATTTGAATCCATATGATAAAGCATTAGGAATAAGAAGTTTAATGGATAAATACGGAATGACACAAGAAGAAGTTTCTAAGAAAATTGGAAAAAGCAGAAGTAGTATTTCTAATACAGTTAGAATTTTAAATTTAGCACCAGATGTTATAGAATTAGTAAAAGAGGGTAAACTAACTGAAGGACATTGTAAAGCATTAGCAGCAATAACAGATGAAAAAAGACAATATGAAACAGCTGTTAGAATGATAGAAAGAGGAGAGTCAGTAAGACAAGCTGAACAAAAACATTTAAGAACTAAAAAAGAAAAAAGACTTGATCCAAAGTACAAATATTTATATGATGACATCGAAGATAAATTTCAAGGATTTTTTGGAACAAAAGTTAAATTAGACCAAGGTAAAAGAAAAGGAAAAATAATTATTGAGTATAATAATAATGAAGACTTAGAAAGAATGTTAAATTTAATTAAACAATATTAAAAAAATCTTCAAAAAGTCTTGACAAGTGACAGTATAATATGCTAAGATATTTACTGTCGCATGACACGGAGAGGTGGTCGAGTTGGTTTATGGCACCAGTCTTGAAAATTGGCGTGCGTTTGTAGCGTACCGTGGGTTCGAATCCCACCCTCTCCGCCAGCAATAAAAACTGTGCTTTCTCTTAAGTAGAGTATACACGGTTTTTTATTTTAATATAAAATAATCTTAAAAAATATTGACGAACTCATAAAAATATACTATAATAAAAAAGTCGTTAGCCAAAGGTATAATATTATATGGAGATGTACCCAAGTGGTGAAGGGGACTGTTTGCTAAACAGTTAGGTCCTGAAAAGGGCGCGGAGGTTCGAACCCTCTCATCTCCGCCAAGAAAAGTATAAGGTTTTTAATAACTTTATACTATTTTTTTGTTAAAAACCTAAATAAAAAGCATGAAAAATAAGGCAAAAATATCAAAAAATGTTGAAATTTACAAAAAAACTTGCAAAATTTAAAAAAATGTTATAAAATTAATATGAGAGTATGTAAAAAAGGAGGGAAACTATGATAAAATCAAATGTTGCAAAGTTTTTACTCATAATATCATTACTACTAATTATAGTATTTACATTTAATAATTTGAAAACATTTGCAGTATCAACTTCAGGTGACCCAATAGAAAACCCAGATTTTTTTAGACCTAATACAAACTCAACATCTGGTTCAGACTCTAAAGTAATTACAAGAGTGGGAAATATACTAGGTGTCATAAATATAATAGGTGTAGTAGTTTCCGTAATAACTCTTATGATTATAGGTATAAAATATATGCTTGGATCTGTAGAAGAAAAAGCAGAATACAAACAAACAGCAATGACATATATAATAGGAGCGATACTGATTTTCTCAATAACAACAATACCTAACGTACTATATCAAATAGGTACAGGAATAACATCAAGTATATAAAGTAATAAAAGTAGGTGAGTAAAATGACTAAAAGACTAATAACAATAATTATAAAAATAATAATTATTGCAATAATAATTCAAACCATATGTATTCCTACTTCTAATGCATTATCTTCACTAGATGATGTATTATCATCAGGAGAAAACTTTATAAGTGAAGGAAAAAATCAAGGTTCAGCTATTAACTCCACAGACTTACAAGCAATTAGTGATGTAACATATAATGTACTTCTAGCTTTAGGAGTTGTAGCAACAGTAATTGTTGGAGCTGTGCTAGGAATAAAATTGATGTGGGGTTCTGTAGAACAACAATCAAAAGCCAAAGAAGCATTACCACCATTTATAATAAGTGCAATAGTAATATTTGGAGCATTTGGAATATGGAAATTATGTGTAATGATATTTTCACAATTATAAAATAAGTTATTTAAATTCTGGTAGAACCAGATTTCAATAAATAAAATAATAAAAGGAGGAATTAATATGAAAACAAGAACAGTAAAATTATTAACAGTAATAGCTACATTGGCATTAATTTTATCAATGAGTGCAACAGCAGTTTATGGATTAACTCCAGAAAACTTAAATGCAAATGCTAGTGCAACAGGAACAACACAAGTTCAAACATTTGGACAAAATATAATGGGTGTTATCCAAGTTCTAGGTGTAGTTATAGCAGTTATAGTTTTAATGGTATTAGGTATAAAATATATGATGGGTTCAGCAGAAGAAAAAGCAGAATACAAGAAAACAATGATACCATATTTAGTTGGTGCAATTTTAATATTTGCAGCATCTACAATAGCAAACGTTGTTTACCAATTTGCTATAGGACTATAATTAATACATAATAAAAAAAATAAAAAAAAATCGATAAATGCTTCCATTTATCGATTTTTTTTGCTATAATAAAATAGAATTATTGTAAAAAAACAAAGGAGGAAAAGAATGGGAACATATAACGTGCCTAGAAATGTAAAGGGTGAAGGAAGAATATTATTTATATTTTCTACAAAATCATTAATAACAGCAAGTATTGGAGGAGCTGTAGGACTTATATTCTACTTTATATTTAGTCTTTTGAAAATGAAATTAGTAGGAATTGTTATAACTGTTATTTTTGCGTTTATAGGATATGCAATAGGAATGTTTAAAATCCCAGATACAAACGGACTTGAAATTACGAGAAAAACAGGTGGAGAAAATATTGATGATGTAATAAAAAGATATATAAAATTTAAACAAAATAATAAAAAGTATTATGTTTATACAAAGGAGGAAGATATAAATGAATAGTGATACAACAGAACAATTAATTCAGTTACTTACATATATTTTAATACCAGTTGTTATAGCTGTATTTGCATTAATTGGAGTATTGGTATTTATACACCTAAAAGAAAAAAACAAAAATAAAAAGAAAGAAGAAGCAGTTTCTACTCCACAATCAATCCCAACACAGAATAAACAATCAATATTCAAATTTATGGATTTTGATACAGTAAGAGACAATATGATTATTCAGAGAAATGGTACAAGATATTTAATGGTAATAGAGTGTCAAGGTATAAATTATGATTTAATGTCTGGAGTTGAAAAGACAAGTGTAGAAGAAGGTTTTGTACAATTTCTAAATACATTAAGGCATCAAATACAAATATATATTCAAACAAGGTCTATAAACTTAGAATCAAGTTTAGCAGTGTATAGAGAAAGAGTTAAAGAAGTCGAAATGAAATTAAGAAATATGCAAATGAGATATGATCAAATGGTTGAATCAGGTCAATATACAAAGGAACAATTACAAAGAGCATTTTATGAAGTTACAAAACAATCAAATCTATATGAATATGGTAAATCCGTATTACAAGATACTGAAAAGATGAGTTTGAATAAAAATATATTAAATAAAAAGTACTACATAATTGTTCCATATTATTCTTCAGAAGCTGGAAATGAAAACTTAGATAAATCTGAAATTGAAGGAATTGCTTTTTCTGAATTGTATACAAGAGCACAATCTTTGATTAGATCAATTTCTACTTGTGGTGTTAGAGGAAAAATACTCAGATCAAATGAATTAATTGAACTATTATATATGGCTTACAATAGAGATGAAGCAGAAACATTTGGATTAGATAAAGCCTTAAGAGCAGGATTTGACGAAATGTATTCAACAGCACCAGATGTATTAAGGAAAAGAATGGCAGAATTAGATAAGGAGATTGAGCAAAAAGCTTTGGAAAAAGCACAAGAAAAAGTAGATGAAGCAAAAACAGAGTTAGAAAAACAAGTAGAAGAAAAAGAAGAAAACATGGATGATTTAATTTCAGAAATGGCTAAATTAATAATAGAAGAAAATGAACAATATATAGGTTCGGAAGTTACTACGGAAGCAATTAAGAAAGTTGATGAAGAAAATACAAAAGAAGGAGGTACAACTAATGGCAAGAAAACAAGAAAAACAAGAAAATCAGAATAAAGAATATCCAGAATTTCAAAGCGATTCTCAATTATTGCGAAAACAATCAATAAAAGAGTTAATAGCACCATCTGGAATTGATGCTAGTAACATAGATCATTTGGAAATTATTTCAAATGTTAAAAAATATGCAAGAAGTTTTTTTGTATCAACACTGCCAAGAATGTGTACATTTCCAGAATTATTTAGAGACATGTATTTCTTCGGTGATATAAATACATCTATTTATATTACACCAGTACAAGAAGCAAGATCTCAGAGTGAATTAAATAGGGTTATAAATGAGTTAGAAACTGAAAGAATTGTAGCAGCAGATAAAGGAAATATAAATAGGGAAAGTAATTTAACACAAAAAAGACTTGAAGCGGAACAATTAAGAGATGAAATTGCAGCAGGATTTAATAAATTATATGAGGCATCAGTAATTTCTACAATATTTACATATAATTTAGATGATTTAGAAAGACTTACAAAATTGTTATCTACAGAAATGGCAAAATCTTTAGTTGGTATAAAGACGGCTTGGGCTATTCAAGAAGATGCTTTTAAATCAAATTTGCCATTAATGGAAGATAAAATAAGAAAAAATCATACATTTGATAGACGTTCAATGTCAACAATATTTCCATTTGTTACATCAGAAGTTGGACATTCAACAGGAATCCCACTAGGATTTAATAGACAAACAGGAACACCAATTTTATTTGACAATTTCCATAATTCACTTACAAACTATAATATGGTTATATTTGCTAAATCTGGTGCTGGTAAATCTGTAACGATGAAAACATTAATAAGTAGATCATCATTACTTATGGGAATTGAGAGCTTAGCTTTAGATGCTGAAGGAGAATACACTATAGTTGCTGAATCTCTTGGAGGAATAAACGTTGTACTTAGTCCAAATTCAAAAACAATAATAAACTTATTTGATATCGAAACAGAAATGACTAAAGATGAAATTACGGGAAAAGAAAGAATAGTATTAAATGTAGAAAACAAGGTTGAAGATGTTACGCAATCACTTCTTACAATGGCAAGAGGTAGTACAAGAAGCAAAGAAGTAAACGAACTAACAAAGCAGATTATAGCAGAGTCAGTATCAGAAGAATATATGGCATATGGAATTACTAGTGACCCTAATAGTTTGTATGAAGCATCAAGTAATATAGGTAAAGATGGAAGACTATATAGAGAAAAAAAGAAAATGCCTACAATTGGATCTTGGTATAGAAGACTTCAAAGAAAAGCACAAGAAAATACTAATGATGATTATAGGTTCCATTATAGTTATTTGTTAAAAGTTATGAAACAATATGTTAGAGAGTATAATGGTCAAATGGCATATTTTGATGGACAATCTACATTTGAACTATTAGAAGGAGCACCATTTATAAATTTAGATATATCTCAGTTGGAAGAAAAATTTGCAAGGCCTCTTGCACAGCAAATACTTTTAACTTGGATATGGGAAAAATTTGTAAAGAAAAATAGTGAAGATAGAAAAAAAGCTACTAAGAAAAGAGTAATTGTTGATGAGGCATGGATGTTACTTCCTTATCCTGAAGCCGTAGACTTTTTGAATACTATGGCTAGACGTGCAAGAAAAAGAAATGTCTCTTTAGCAGTAGTTTCTCAAAGATTCCAAGATTTTTATGAGAAACCAGAAGCACAGGCAGTACTTACTTCATCTGATACAAAATTATTTTTAGCACAAGATAAATCCGAAATTCAATATTTAAAAGAAGTATTTAAACTTAGCGAAGGAGAAGCGGGATTCTTAGTAACTTGTGGCAAAGGAGAAGGTTTGTTGAAAGTTGGTGCGGAATCAGCAATAATTCAAATTACACCTACACAAAAAGAATTTGAATTTGTTGAAACAAACTTAAATAAATTAGTAGAAAATAGGTCAAGAAGATCAGAATATTAAAAGGAGAAGATGATGAAAGTCTTTATTAATAAGGGAATATTATTTAAGTTAATAGCTTGCTTATGTATATTTCTTACATTATTTAATTTTACAGGAACTATGCAAGTGTATGCGGCAGAACAGGCTGAACAAGCCTTGACTGGTGGTAAACTTTTGACACCTGTGTTAGATTTATTAATGACAATTGGTGATGGAATAGTAAACTTGATACAAAATGCGATTATGGGAACATCTGCAACTGTTTCATTAGATATTAAAGGTAGCATTCTTGTTGTTGTTTTAGCTGTTTTAGCTGCAATAATTGCAGGAATAATCATTATTGCTATTACAGGTGGAGTTGGTGCTTTTCTTATTGGAATAAAAGGTGTAGTCGCATCAGTAGTTGGATTTCTTGCACAATCAGGTGCTGCTGCAATGTTAATTACAGGTGTTACTATAGCTGGAGTTGCTATAACATTTTCGGCTTCTTTTACTATGTTTAAAGCAGCATTGCTACCAGATTATACTGTTATACCATCTATATCTGTAAGCCCAGAAGAAATTTTTTCGGGTAGATTATTAGTATTTGATGTTAATTTTTTCAATCCAAAACAAATAATGGTTGCTGTGGCAGTTAATAATGGACATGGAAGTCCAATTGTTAATGGAGAAGGAGACCCTATAATAATAGATCGTGTAACATTAGAAAGTTGGGATGAATCTCATCAAGACAATCATGTTGCTGCATATTATTATTTTGAAGGTATTAATGGAGATGAAATAAGAACATCAAAACAATCTTCTTCAGCAACATTAAGTAGAGTTATATCAAGATGGTATTATACTATAAGAAATATATCTATTGTAGTTTTAATGCTAATTTTATTATATGTTGGAATTAGAATGCTATTAACAAGTATTGCTTCAGAAAAATCTAAGTATAAAAAAATGCTTGGTGATTGGGTTGTAGCTATATGTCTTGTTTTTGTGTTACATTATATTATGGTATTTGCAGTTAATTTAAATGATAATATAATAAGTGTAATGAGAACAGTTACTTCTCAAGATTTTTATGTACATTTAATCCAAATAGATGATAGTCCTAAATCAGATAGGTTAGTTAAAGCTTTTAATGATGCAGGTTTAGAGGATATGGTAGATAATGATAGTAAAGTTATAACAATACCAACAAATTTGATGGGAAAAACTAGATTAATGGCACAAAAGCTTGATGGAACTTCGGATTATGTTGGATATGCTATTGCATATATAGTATTAGTAATGTATACAGTATTCTTTGCATTTACATATTTAAAAAGGGTATTAATGATGGCGTTTTTAACTGTAATAGCACCATTAGTAGCAGTAACATATCCTATAGATAAAATTAGTGATGGACATGCACAAGCATTTAATACATGGCTTAAAGAATATATATTTAACTTGTTAATTCAACCGGTTCATTTATTATTATATATATTATTAATATCAATGGCATTTGAATTATCAAGTCAAAATATAATATATACTTTAGTTGCTATAGGATTTATGATACCTGCTGAGAAATTTGTTAGATCTATGTTTGGATTTGATAAAGCTAAGACACCAGGATTCTTAGCAGGTGCAGCAGGTGCAGCGTTGACAATGACAGGAATACAAGCATTGTCCAGATTAGGAAATAAATTGCCTCATGGACATCCAAATAATCCTAATTCAGAAATAAAAGGCGGAGATGATAATGATTCTAAAGGAATTTATTCAAGATCAGCTAACTCAGGTAATGGATTTGAAAATTTGTTAGGAACAGTAGATTCAGACTTACAAGATGATTCTTTTGAAACGAAACTTAATATTGGAAATCAACAATCAGATAATAAAAATGATAACGGACCAGATAATTTAGTAAATAATCCAAATAATGAAAATGTTCCTATGGATGCAGATTTACAAGATGATCCATTAGATAGAGGAAATCAGGGATTAACTGATGAGGAGCAATTAGAATATGATGCATTAAATGATGAATTGGGAAATATTGATTACAATGAAATGTATCTAAATCCAGAGCTTTATGAAGGTAAAAAAGCGAGATTAGATGAGTTACAACAAAAGAAAGATAATATAACAAATCAACCAACATCAAATGGAAGAAGATTAAATACTGAAAATGCAATAAGATTAAATGAAACAAACGCAAATCCAGTAATAACAATGAAAGATATAGAAGATGTTGAAAATGCAATGAATGGAGGTTCTCAACCAAAAGAAGACGAAAATCCAATAGATCCAGCACAAGCAAGAAGAAATAGATTAAACGAATTGAAAAATTCTCGACCAACATGGAAAGGTGCGAAAAAGCAATTTAAATCAGGACTAAAATCAGCAGGTTATTATTTAAAAAATCCAAAAACATATACAGGTGCTATAGCTAAAACTTTAAAAGGAACAGGAAGAGTTATGGGAACAGTTACAGGAGCAACAATAGGTCTTGCATCAGGTATTGCATCTGGAGATGTTAGCAGTGCTTTCAAAAATGCTGCTATTGGAGCAACATCAGGTAATGTGCTAAGTGGAGCGGTTTCTGATATGGTAGCAAATCCAATAGATAATTCTGTAGATTCAATTCGTAAAGCAAGAACTGAGTATGAGAAAGAAAGATATGGCTCTAATTATTCAGAATATAAAAAATTACAACAAGATGAAAAATTTAAAAAAGATAAAGAAGCTAGAGATTTCTATGCAACTGAGTTTGCAAGTGAGCTAAATGGCTTGGAAGGAAAAGAAAGAGAAGAAAAATTAAATAATATTATGGAAGATGCAATAAAATATAGAGAATATGGAGTAACAGACAACGAAAAAATAATTAAAGCAATGAATCTAGACAAAAATAATAGAACTTCTAAAACAAGTATTGCATCAGCATTAATGGCAACAAAAGCAACAGACTTAAAAAGTGTTGAAACTTATCAATCAAGATTATCTAAACAAGTTGGAGAATCTCAAGCAGAAAAAATAGCAGAAGGAGCTATGAAAATAAATGGAATAGGATTTTCAGGAGGATCTAAAGCTAGACAAAATTCTACGCAACAACAGAGAGCACAACAAAGACAAAGTTCAACTCAAAGACAAGGTCCAGGAAGACCTAGAAAAATAAATAGAACGCAACCACAAAGTCCAAATTCACCACCTATAAGAACACAGCCACCAGCTCCAGGACCAGACAATAATTAAAAATATAATAAGAATTGAAAAGGAGACAAGTAATGAGTAATTTAAGAAGATATTATTATGATAATAAACCAAAAATATGGAAGACAATACTCATTATTGTCTCCATTTTTGCAGTAATATATGGTGTAAATTACTTTATGAGATTGCAAAACGATAATTATAATACTTTAGCACAAAATATTCCGCAAAATACAATAGTAGATAATACATCTTTAACAACAAATCAATCTGTTGTTGGAGGAAGTACAATAGATGATAGTATATTAGAAGAACATATTACAGTTATAGAAAACTTTTTAAACTTATGTAATAGCAAAGAATTTGAAAAGGCATATGAATTATTATCTACTGATTGTAAAGAAAACGTTTTTAATAATTATAATTTATTTAAAACTGCTTATTGTGATAAAATTTTTAATACAAGTAAAACATACACTACGGAAAACTGGTCTGGAAACATTTATAGAATAAGACTTGTAGAAGATATATTAGCAACAGGTCAATCAAGTACTACGGGTACAGCAATACAAGATTGGTACACAATTGTAGATGAAGATGGTGAAGAAAAATTAAATATTAATAATTATATAGGAAAACGAAAATTTACTGATTCCACTAGTACTGAAAATGATATAACAATAAAAATTTTAGAAAAAAACACATATAAAGATTATGAAAATTATACAATAGAAGTTACAAATAATACAGATAATACTATATATTTAGATGACGGAGAAGATACTTCAACAATTTATATTGAAGACTCAAATGGCGTAAAGCATGAAGCCGCAAGCAGTGAGATAATTTATAGTACTTTAACATTAATGCCAGGTCAAACCAAAAGATATACAATTAAATTTACAAATACGTATATTACTAATAGAGAAATAACTTCTATGACATTTGATAAAGTAATACTAAATTATGATGAATATTTAACAAACACAGAGAATTATGAAGACACAATAAGTATTACAATAAATATTTAAAAGGGGGTAAATAGCAAAAGTGAAAAATTTACTAAAAAATGTTTTAAAAGTAAAAGTTCTTATAATAGTAATTGTTATTGTACTAGTTGTTACTTACCTCTTATCGGCTTTTGCTTATTTACTAGATTTATTAGATTCAACTAATCCAAATCATACAAGTTCAACAGCCACATCTGGAATGGCAATGGTAAATCCGTCTTATTATGATAATAATATGCCAGCTCAAATTGAAAATGAAATTACAAATCAAATTAGTAGTAGTAATATAATTTATCAATTAAATGGAGATTATAGATTTAATATAGATCTTGATGAGAAGATAAATGAAATATATAACGATATGCTGGAAAATTCAGAGGGTCAAAGAATATTAAGATATTTAACAGGAACTGATCAAGAAAAAAAAGAAACATTAAAAAATATGATAAGAGCTGAAATAATTACTCAATATCCTGATTTAAGACAAAAAGAAAAATTTGGAACACCAGTAGATTCAAATGAAATTCAAGGAGCGATACAAATTAAAAGGGTTATTTCACAAGAAATAAAAGAAGTAACAGACATAGAAAAATCATCTAACACATCAGTAGAATTGCAAGACGGAATTGTATGTTGGGGAGATCAATTTACTTTAGGAGATGAACAAAATGAAACAAATAGTTATCCTAGTATATTAGGAGAACTACTAAATTCTAATTCATATAATTTAGGATTTAAAGATGAAAGTGCAGAAGAAATTTTATTAAGAGCAGGTGCAGAAAATTGTATATTTGAAACAACAGGAGAAGAAATTAATATAGGAGCGGGAGCAGGTTCACAAATAACATTCACAGCTCAAATGAAAATCGAAAATACTGTTATTGGAGAAGTATTTCAACATTTAGATGGAAGTAGTCAAGATAAAAGGTTAGGATGCACTATAAATGGAATAGTTGGAACTTTATATTACCAAGTTAATCAAGACAATCAACGTGGAGAGTATGTATTTACAAGAGAAGAAGATGGTGATGAAGTAAATATTTCACCAGGAACAAAAATTGAAATAAATACTCAAGGTGGATATGATGAATGTATTCCAGTAATATGGTTCGGAAATAACAATTCAAATTTTGCCGTAGATGATCAACAAATGTATAAATTAATAAATTATTATAATTATCTTATAGATGTTCTGGAAAATCCGGATGATTATATAATTATAATCCCTACATATTATCAAAATACTGAAACAAATCAGCTTGTAGCATATAATGATACAGAATATGGAGAATTAAAATCCCGATTAGAGTCTACATTTGGTTTTCATTGCGTTGATTTAAAAGAAACAAATACAGATCCAAGTAATTACAGAGAAGTCGCAAATATAATAAAAAATAAACTAAATACACTAGGATATGATGTTGGTACAATAAATGAATTAAATGGAAATGCTGGAAGTGTAACATTTGGAAGAATGATGCCAGTAGGAACACAAATAACATTAGAGTATATTCCTTTAGGAAATGAATTAGAACCAGCTCGTGGTACATTAAGATGGTTAATCAATCAACAAAATGAAGATATGAAAAATGCAGCATTACAATTTTTTTCTATTGATTCTATGGGAAATTTAATTATAGCAAATTGGAGCAGAGTAACTACAAGGGAAACAAGAACAACAGATGGTGTAAATGACCAAGGATATCCTATTGATGCTGAAATTTATGAATTAAAGTTGGTAAAAGTAAATTATAAAGACTCGGTATCTCAATATACAATGCCGTTTGACTATTTATGGACATTTTTAGTTATGGGAGAAGATCAAGAGTTTGTAAATAACTTATCTAATTTAGTATTAGATAGCGAAATAATAGCAACATTGTTTGATGAATTAACAATTGTAAATGATGATTATGTTGAAACCTATACTCAAGAAAACAGAACAGATGTACAAGAATATATTACAGAAATAAATTATAATACAGGAGAACAAAATAGTTATACAAACGAAACATCTAATCAAACATCTACACAAAAATATTATAATAGAAATGTTATAACAGAAACAAATAAAGTAAAATATAGAATAACTAAAGCTGACGTATGGTTTTTAAAATATGAAGTAACAGGAATAACTCAATTATATGATGATGGTACAAATAATACACAAGTTACAGAAACAGGCCCTACAACAGAAGAATGGGTACAAACAGGAACTTCTGGGCCTATAAATTCTTCAAGTGATATTTATTCTTTAGTGCTAGATCCTGCAACAGGTACTCATGTTACTCAAGTTACAGGAAGAAGAGATACTACAAGATATGAAACATATTATTCTAGAAGAGCTAATGTAGAAACAACAACAACAGTAATAATAAGTGGATATTCATATACAGAAGGAATTTCACATGTGGAAGAAAAAACAGATAAAACAGCAACTACACAAGAAATAGAAAGTAGAACATTTTCAGAACCAAATTTTGTAAAGTATTATTTGTATTCACAAAATGCTAGAGTAAGGTTAACAGGAATTTATAGCTGGTTATATGAAGCATTAGAAATGAATGCTAAAACTTCAGAATTGGTAGATATAACCAAATATATGATATACAAAGCAATAGATACAGATCAAGGAGTTACAAGTATTGACTTTAATGCATATAATGATAATGATTTTCAAGATGCAACAGAATATGAAGATGTTGAAGAAGTAGTAGATAGTGTAGGAGGAGCTTTGGGACAAGTTGAATTAGACGGAGGCTATAATGTAGATGGTATAATATTATCTAATCCAATAAATGAAGCAATAAGTTTTGTTGGTTCATATTCAAACCATGGTGCAGTAGATATTAACCCAACACGTAATGGAGGAACTCCTGTTTATGCTGCAGCAGCTGGAACAGTAACAACAGCACAATACCATTATTCATATGGAAATTATGTTGTAATAGATCATGGAAATGGAGTATCAACATTATATGCACATGCTCAAGCATTAGTAGTTAGTGCAGGACAGACAGTAGAAAAAGGACAGTTAATAATGTATGAAGGAAGTACAGGAAACTCATCAGGACCTCATGTCCATTTTGAAATTAGAAGAAATGGAGTTAGAAGTCAAGCTTTAGCAGAAGATATGTTTGTACAATTAGGATTTCCAATTGTAAGAGATTATTAATAAATATAGAAAGAGTGAAAATTCTATGAAAAAAAATAAAAAAATTATAATATGCATTATAGCAATTCTTATATTTGTAATAATAATGATATTATGTGCTTTATTTTATATAAAAGGTATAAATAAAAAAAATACTAATAATACACAGAGTATTAATCAAAATGAATATATAGATGGGGAATTAGAGGGAAAAGAAGTTGAAATAGAGAGTAATAGAACTCTTTCAAAATCAATAATAAAAAATGATTATTATACTCTAATTGAATGTACAAAAATCTATCAAGAAGCTATAAATAATTTGATTGATAATAACAATCAAGAAAACCAACAAAAATTATTTAATTTGTTAGATGATGAATATATTCAACAAGAAAATGTTAATAACTCAAATTTAAAAAATATATTTTCAAATTATACAAAATTTGAAATGTATATAGATGAGATATTAAAAACACAATTATCAAATACAGTGAGTGCTTATTATATTAACGGAAAAATAAGAAACATTACTGATTCACAAATTAATAAATATAATATTATTTTAAAAATAGATTTTGGAAACAATACTTTTTCAGTATATCCATATGAATATATAAAAAATAACCAAATGCAACAATTGTCAGAAAATAGTGTAATAAATATAGCAATTGTAAAGGAAATAACTGATAAAGTTGATAATAAATATAAAGATCAAACTAATAAATATAAAACAATTACTATCCCATATTTTGAAAAAATGAAAACAGATTTATTATATGATCAAGAATATATATATAATTTACTTGATGATGAATATAAAGAAAAAAAATTTGGTAATATTGATGGTTTTAAAAATTATATTGAATTAAATAAAGAAACATTTTTAAATATGGAAATACAAAAATATGCAAGATATTATTATGATGGATATACACAATATGTGGCTTTAGATAACTTTGGAAATTATTATATTTTTAATGAAACATCTACAATGAATTATAAAATATTATTAGACACATATACAATAAATCAACCTGAATTTATTGAAAAATATGATAGTGCTTCAGATGTAGAAAAAGCAGGATATAATATAGATAAATTCATAACAGCGATTAATACAAAAGATTATAACTATGCATATAATCATCTAGCACAATCTTTTAAACAAAATAATTTTACAACACTTGAAAGTTTTATAAATTATGTGCAAAATAATTTTTACTCAAAAAATAATTATGAAATAAAAAATGGAACTAAAGAAGGAGATTATTATGTATATACAGTAAATATTACTGATGCAGAACAAGATACTTCTAAATTAGTGCAAAAAAACTTTATAGTAAATATTAAAGATAATAGAGAATTTGAATTATCATTTAATAAAGAATAAAGACATTTATAAAAAGGCGATAAAACATTTGATTTTATCGCTTTTTATGTTATAATTTTTTTGGGAGGTGTTTCGATACTTATGATTTCAATAAAAAATGTATCAAAATCTTATAATCAAAAAAATAAAATAATAAATAATTTAAATTTAGAAATAAAAAATGGAGAAATATTTGGCTTTTTAGGACCAAATGGAGCTGGAAAAACAACAACAATAAAAATGATAACAGGAATATTAGAAATTGACCAAGGAGAAATTTTAATAAATAAAATTAATATTGAAAAAAACCCTATTGAAGCAAAAAAACAATTTGGTTTTGTACCAGATAATCCAGATATGTTTTTGAAATTAAAAGGAATAGAATATTTGAACTTTATGGCAGATGTATATGAAGTAAGTTCAGAAGATAGAAAAAAAAGAATAGAAGAATTAGCAACACTTTTTGAAATAAAAAATGAATTAAATAATAAAATACAAAGTTATTCACACGGAATGAGACAAAAAATTATAATAATAGGCTCATTACTTCATAAACCTAATAATTGGATTATAGATGAACCAATGACAGGTCTTGACCCTAAAGCTACATATGAACTAAAGAATATTATGAGACAATTAGCAAATCAAAATAAAACAGTATTTTTTTCAACACATATATTAGATGTAGCAGAAAAATTGTGTGATAGAATAGGAATTATAAATAAAGGAAAATTAATATTTGTAGGAACATTAGAAGAAATGAGAAAAGAATTAAAAGAAAATAATTCTTTAGAAGAACTATATATGGAGATAACAAAAAATGATTAAAATAATAAAACAATTATCTAAAATATTTATTATAGATTATTTTCAAAAATTAAATATTTTAAAAGAAAATAATAAAATTAATTTTAAATCTGGTTTTGTTTGGTTGTTAATTATATTAGTTTTTTCATTAGGATATGCAAGCTATCAAATTATAAATTTATTAAATAATGTAGGACAACAATTATTATTTTTAAAACTATATTTACCTATAATTACAATAATAATAACATTTCAAGCAATTTTATTAATTATTAATATATTATATTTTTCAAAAGATGTAGAATATTTTTTGCCACTGCCAATAAAACCAGAAGAAATAATAATAGCTAGAATAATTAATATAATAAGTATAATTTATAGTACTGGAATAATATTTATAGGATTACCTTTGTTGATTTATGGCATGGTAACTGGTTCCTCAATATATTATTATATTTCATCTATTATAGTAACATTTATTTTTCCAATACTACCTATTGGTCTAATAAGTATCTTAATTTTTATAGCTATTAATTTAACTAAATTTATAAAAAATAGAGATTTTCTTCAGATATTATTAGTAGCAATAATTACATTTGGGGTAACTTTTATAGAGATATTTGCTATTAAAACAATTATTGTTGATAATTTTCCAACAATAAATATTACACAAGAAGAAAATATACAACAAAACATACAAATGATTTTTAATGTTTTACATGAAAGATTAAATGTATTTAATAAATATTTTTTTAATATTAATTTATATATAAGAATGTTATCAAATAATTCTATATTAACAATAACTTATCAAACAGTAAAAATATTATTAATTGATTTTATAATATTTGCAATATTTATTTTAATTTCTAAAAATACTTATATAAAAAATTTATTAAAAAATACAGTATATTTAAACAAAAGAAAATTAATAATTAAAAATACAAAAAATAATTATACACAAAACAAAGTAAGTATAAAATATATAAAAATTGAATTAAAAAAAATAATAAGAAATCCAATATTTTTTATTCAATGTATATTTCAGTATTTATTTGTAATAATAATGTTTTTGATACTATTTAATACTTTTTTACCTACGATTTTAGAAACTTTTACTGAAGAAACTATACTAGAAATTGGTGAAGATAATTTTAAATTACAATTAATATGTTTAATATTAGGAATAATACAATTAATATCAACTATGAATAATTTATCTATTACTGCAATTTCAAGAGAAGGAAAAAATGCATATTATATGAAGTACATACCAATTTCATTATATAAACAATTTAAATATAAAAATATACCGCATATTATACTAAATACGATAGCTATATTAGGAATTTTAATTATTTATAAATTAAAAAGTAATAATTTAGAAATATTTTATATAATAATTACATTTATAATAGCTATGTTAATAAATATATTAAATAGTTATTTGTTATTAATTACAAATTTAAGAAAACCTAATTTAAATTGGCAAACAGAAACATCTGCATCAAAAGATAATGGAAATAGAATGGTTCAGTATGGATTAACAATAATTAATATATTAATTTTAATTTATTTTACTAAAATATTTAAAAATATAAATATAAATATCTCACTTTTAATAATATTATTTATTTATTTAATATTTATATTAATTATAAATAAATATTTGAAATTAAATAATAAAAAATTATTTAATAAAATTAATTAATAAAAAAACATTGAATTAAAAGATTCAATGTTTTTTTGTTCTAAAATTTAATCGGTAGTAATAATATTTGATTATAGACAAGGAGGAGATAAGATGAAAAAGAAAAGAGTAATTGCAATTATAGTTTTTATAATAATTATTATAATGGGGTTTTTAATATATAAAAATGTAAGTATAGAAAATAAAGAAGATGAATATCAAGACTATGTACCAGAAGAAGAGATTTCAGAAGAACAAATGAGACAAACAAAAGTTGTATTATATTTTGCTAATAACGAAACAGGGGAACTTGAAACTGAAATAAAAGTTGTTGATGCAAATACTTTGATTAAAAATCCAGAGAAACAAATAATGGAATTATTAATAAAAGGTCCTCAAAGTAGTAGCTTAAAAAAATTAATTCCAGATGATACGGTATTAAATGATATAAAAATAGAAGAATCTTGTGCAATAATTAATGTATCAAAAGAATTTTTAAATTATCAAAATGATGAAGAAAAATATAATATAATTAATAGTATTGTAAATTCATTAACAAATTTAAAAGAAATTGATTCAGTTAAATTTTTAATTAATGGAGAAGAAAATGAAAATCTTTCAGAAACTTATATTAAAAATAAAGAATAATTAAATTAAAAATAAAATTTAATAAAAAATAAATTATTATTTTTTAAAATATTTTTTTATAAATATATTTAATATAAAAAACAAAAAAATAAATAAAAAAATGTATGTAATAAATTATTATATATAAAAAGTTCTTATTTAAGATATCTGAAAAAGACAAAAAATCAAAACTAGTAAGAGGTAAAATATGGAATATTAAAAAGGTTGTGCCATCAAAAAACGGTTCTACAAGCTTAAGGAATAAGGACAAGAAAAAAATACTTAATGGTATTCTATAAACAAAAATGTTTTTTAAAAATTTAGTTGTTTTAAGTATAGGTTCAGAAAAAGTAAAATATTTTTTTAAAATTTATATAGTATTTTATTTAAAAAAATTTAATTAATAAAATATTTGGATATTAATAAATTTAAAAATATAACTATTAAATAAAAATAAAAGAATAAAAAAATAAAAAATTATATAAATAAAAAATAATATTAAATTATTTATAAAATAATTTTTAAAATTAAAAAATAAGAATTAATAAAAAATATTAATAAAAAATAAAATTATTATAAAATTAATTTTATAAAATAATAATTAAAAAATAAAAAAAACAAAAAATATTAATTATTAACAAAAAATATTTTTATATAAATATTTTAAATATATAAAAATTTTTCGATAAATAAAATATCAAAATAAATCAAAAAATAAATAAACTATAAAATATTATTTATAAAAATTTCTTATATAATGTATCTAAAAGAAGATAAAAACGGAACTGGTTAAAAGGTAAAGTATGGAATATTGAAAAGAGATTGTGACAAAAAAATGATTTAAAATCCTTAAGGAATAAAGAAATGAAAAATACTTAAAAATTTTTTTGATGAAGAATCTGTTTTAAAAATATTTATTCATTTCAAGTTTATTTTTAAATAAAAGCTAGAAAAGTTATTCTAATCTTCATGTAGTTTTTTATAGTAAAAAAATAAATATATAAAATATTATGAAATTAAAAAATTAAAATTAAATTAAATAAAATATTAAATTAAATATAATAAATAAAAAAATAATATTTAAAAAGATAAATAAATAATATTAAATTATTTATAAAATAATTTTTTTACTAAAAAATAAATATTAATAAAATTTTAAGATAATATTAAATAAATTTAATAAAAAATAATTAAAAATAAAAAAGAAAAAATAATAAAAATAAAATTTATTTTTATTTTTGTTAAATTAATTTTTATTGTAAATATATTTAATATTATTATTTTTTTAGATAAATAAAAATATCAAAATAAATAAAAAATAAATAATAAATAAATCAAAAAAAGTATCTTTTAACCTTTTGCAAATTTTATATAAAGTAAATGATAAGTAAGAATATTATAAAAAAGGTAAAATATGGAATATAAAAAAAGAGGTGTGATAAAAAAATAACTCAAAAAACTTAAGGAATAGAGACAATATAAAAATATATAAAAGTATTCTATAAGAAAAAATGGATTATAAGAAAATTTGTTACTTCAAGTCTGAACTAAAAAAAGTACAATTTTTATTAAAAATATTTTTATATAGTATTTTATATTTTAATAATTAAATTAATAAAATATTTAGAAATCTATAAATTAAATTTTAATATTAAAATAAAAAATATAAAAATAAAAAAATAATATTTAAAAATAAAAAAATTATTTATCAAAAATTTTTTAAAATAAAAAAATAAATTTTAATAAAATTTAAAATTATAAAAAATTAATTTTATACAAAATTAAAAATAATAAATAATTGATAAAATAATTTTTTAAATAAAATAATTTAAATTAAATAAAATTAATTTTATAAATAATAAAAAAATATCTAATATATAAAAATTTTTTTGATAAATAAAAACATCAAATTAAATTATAATTTAGTAAAATTATCTATAAAAAAATAAAGTATAATTTGTAAAAAATTAAGGATAAAAAAAAGATTTTAAAAAGGTAAAATATGGAAAACAAAAACGGTGATGTAATAAAAAAATGATTCAAAATGCCTGAGGAATAAAGAACAAGAAAAAAAAGGACTAAAAATCTTTTCTGCGAAATACAATTTTATAAATTTTAGTTATTTCAAATTAATGTTGTAAAAAATAATAGTTTTTTTTGGTTTTTATATAGTATTTTATTTTGCAATAAAATAAACAATAAAATATTTATATATAAATAAATTTGAAATAAAAATAAAAAAATTTAAAAATTAAAAAATTATTTAAAAATAATATTTATAATATTGAATAATTTTTTTATCAAAAATAAAAAATTAAAAGAATATAAAAATAATTTTATAAAAAATATTAAAAAAATAAAAAAAATATATAATATTTTTTTAAAATAATTATTTTTATAATAATATTTGATAAAAAATTTTTATTTATTTAAAAAATTATAATAAATAAAATGATTATAAAAAAAATATTCTTAAAAATTTCCTATAAAATTAAACATAAAAAAAGAAAACATAAAACATAAAGGTAAAATATGGAAAACTTATTAAGCTAAATTGTAAAAAAAATGTTTATGAAAACATAAGGAATAAAGATAAAAGCAAATTTTTTAAAATATTTTTGAATTAAAAAAAATTTTAGTTAGTACATATTTGATTTTATAAAAACATAAATTTTTTAAAACAAAAATAAATTATATAAAATAATTTATAAAGTAAGTAAAAATTAAATAATGATTAAATTATTTTTTTATTAATAAGTAATAAAAATAAAAATTAGGATTAAAATAAAAATTTAATAAAACTAAATTGAAAAACAGATATTTTTTAATAATAATATGTATAGAAAAATATCAACAAAAAATAAGGAAAAAAATGGAACTACTTTAAATGGATTTGATAAAAAATGGTCACATAAACCTAAGGAATATGGAAAATAACGATTGTGTTCAAATAAATAGAATACAAAAAATTACTTATTAAAAGTGACTTGTATGATTAATAATTTATAATAACAAACGGAAATATATGTAAATGTAAAATTCTTAACTGTAATAAGAAAAATTCTGTTGATTTTTATTAATTAAAATAAATTAATTTTAAATTATAAAAATAAATAGCAAAAAAATAAATAATAAAATTTAAAATAAAATAAATAATAAAAAATTAATTAAATTAATTAAATTAATTATTTTAGTAATTTAATTAATTTTATATATTTTAAAGTGTTACTAAAATTGCAAAGAAAATTTTCAACATCATTTAAAGATTTACAAGTATTTTTTTTGAAATTTTTAATATTAAATTTTTTTTGTTGTTGAACTTGTTTTTTATTACTAGGTTCTACTGAATTATTTCTGCTATTTTTGATTAATTCTTGATGATAATTATACATATATATCACACTCGCTTTTTTATATATAATATGTATAAAATATTTAAATGTTAAAAATATTATATTTAAAAATAATAAAAAATGTGATAAAATATATAAAAAAGAAAGGAATTAAGAATGAGTGGGAAATTATATATAGTAGCAACTCCAATAGGAAATTTAGAAGATATTACAATAAGAGCTCTGAATATTTTAAAAAGTGTTGATTTAATCGCTGCAGAAGATACAAGACAAACTCTTAAACTTTTAAATCATTTTGAAATATCAAAACCTTTAATTAGTTATCATCGACATAATGAAGATGTTAAGAGTGAAATATTATTAGAAAAACTAAATGAAGGACAAGATATAGCATTAGTTTCTGATGCGGGTACACCTGGTATTTGTGATCCCGGAGAAGTTGTTATAAAAAAAGCTATTGAATCTAATATAACTGTAGTGCCTATACCTGGAGCCTGTGCAATGATTAATGCATTAATTGCTTCTGGAATAAGTACAAGTGAATTTATTTTTCTTGGATTTTTACCTTTAAATAAAAAAAATAGAAAACAAAAATTAGAGGAAATTAAAAATTCAAATAAAACTATAATTTTATATGAAGCACCACATAAAATGAAAAATACATTAGAAGATTTAAAAGATATTATAGGTGATAGAAGAATAACATTAGCTAGAGAACTAACAAAAATTCATGAAGAATTTATTAGAGATAATATAAATAATATTTTAGATAAGATTGACTCTTTAAAAGGAGAAATGATTTTAATTATTGAAGGTAAAAGTAGCGAAAATAATTCACAAAATGAACTTAATGAACTAACTTTAGAAGAACATTATGAATACTATAAAAAACAAGGATTTGATAAAAAAGAAATTATTAAAAAGATTGCTAAAGATAGAAATGTAAATAAAAATGAAATATATATGAAGTTTATAAATTAAAAGAAGAAGATTATCTGTCTTCTTCTATTTTTTCATCTAAACTAGCTAATTTTTGTGCACATTTTGAACAAACTAGTTTGTCTTTATAACTGATTAGGTTTTTTGCATTCCCGCAAAAAATACAATTTGGTTCGTATTTTTTTAAGATAATTGAAGAACCATCAACATAAATTTCGATTGGATCTTTTTCTGCTATATCGAATTTGTTTCTTATTTCGATTGGGATAACAACTCTTCCTAATTCATCAACTTTTCTTACAATTCCTGTTGACTTCATATCTTATCCTCCTTAAATATTATATTCAATTCATGTATATCATAACATAAATAATAGTTTTGGTCAATGTGTTTTACAAAAAATGTATTAAATTTCTGGTACTAATTGTTATAAAACTTATACTAAAAAAATATATTTATATATGAAAGGAAAAATATGTTAAATATATTATGGCCAATTTTTATAATTATATCAATTATATATGCATTCTTTTCTGGAAATATAGAAAATATTAATGATGCTATATTTTCTTCAACAGAAGATGCGGTTAATTTAACAATAACATTGTTGGGTATGACTTGCCTATGGAGTGGAATTGTTGAAATTGCATCAAATACAGTAATAATTAAATATTTGTCTATGCTTTTAAACCCTATAGTTAAATTTTTGTTTCCTAAGGTAAAAAAGGGAGGAAAGGCATATGACAATATTATAATGAATATAATTGCAAATATTTTAGGGCTAGGAAATGCAGCTACTCCATTAGGATTACAGGCAATGACGGAATTGCAAAAAGAAAATAAAGAAAAATCCAAATTAAGTAATGAAATGATGATGTTAATTGTTTTGAATACTGCATCTTTACAAATAATACCTACAACTGTAATTGCTATAAGAACATCTCTAGGTTCTTCAGAACCAACAAAAATAATATTTCCAGTTTGGATTTCTACATTTTGTGCAGGATTTGTGGCAATTTTTATGACTAAATTAATTATTAAAATAGAGGAAAACAAAAAATGAAAATTATTAATTATATTTCGATTATTGCTATGCCATTAGTGATACTAATAATTGTTTCAAGAGGTTTAAAAGAAAGAATTTCTGTTTTTGATGTTTTTTTAAAAGGGGCAAGAGATGGAATTGAAATAACAATAAAAATTTTTCCAACTCTAGTTGGCTTATTTGTAGCGATTGGTTTACTTAGAAGTTCGGGAATTTTGGATTTTATTACAAAATTAATTTCGCCAATATTAATAATGTTTCAATTTCCTGGTGAAATAGTTCCTTTAGCATTACTTAGGCCAATATCTGGTAGTGCTTCAATGGCAGTTGCTACAGATATTATGGCTCAAAATGGAGTTGATTCTTTTGTTGGGGTAGTAGCATCTGTAATTATGGGGGCAACTGAAACAACATTATATACTATTGCAGTATATTCAAGTAGTGTTAGAATAAAAAATACTAGAAAGATTTTAATAGCTTCATTAATGGCTGACTTAACTGGAGTTATTGTGTCAATAGTTATTTGTAAATTAATTTTCTTCGCGTAAACGTTATGGCGTAAGGGATTGAAGGATGTGTGTCGAACTATGTCGAACGATTTTTATTGACAAATAGTTTGACATATTGTAATATATTGACAAAGGAGAAAAATGATCTTTAAAATTTTAACATTTATTCTTATATTTTTATTAATCAAAAAAATAATTATTAAAATATTAGCAATTGAAATTCTTGAAAAAATTTTAGAAGAAAAAAATACCTTTAAATAGTTTTTAATCTTGTAAAGGGAATAATTCTAATTCCCCATTAAGAACAAAACAATAAATTCCCCTAAAATAAATTTTTTGTCATTGAAACTAAACTTAGGCCCCCAAATCCTTATGCTAGATTCATTTATTTTGTTCAATTATTCCCTTTACAAAACATATATTATAATTTAATTAGTTTACTAGGACATTCTCTACTAGCAACAGAAAGATTAACTGTATCTTCATTACAATTATTAGCAATTAATTCATTAACAACTGTTTGATATGCTAATTCAGGAAAATTACTTTCTTTACTTAAATGTCCTAACATAGCTGTTTTTAAATTACTGTTTTTAATTAAATATGAAATTGTCTTTCCTGCCATCATATTAGATAGATGACCTTTGCAACCAGCTATTCTCGATTTAAGACTAAAAGGATAAGCACAACATTTTAGAACTTCTGTATCATAATTTGATTCTAATAATATAAATTGGCTTCCTTCAAGATGATTTAAAACAGATTTTGTCATTTGTCCAATATCTGTTGCAATACTTATTTGATTGTTTTGCTCAATGATGTTGAAACCGCAAGGGTTTGCTGCATCATGAGGTATAGAAAATGGTAAAATTTCTAAGTCACCAATTGAAAATTTCTCATCTGGCTTATAATACTTTAGATTTTTCTCATTAAGTTTCTCTGTTTGTGTTGGCATAGCATCAAATGTTTCTTTAGTTGAAAAAACAGGAATATCATACTTTTTTGAAATTGTAGATAATCCCTTTATATGGTCAGAGTGTTCATGAGTAACTAAAATAGCATTAATTGAAGAAACATCTTCATTTATAGAACTTAATGCTTCTTCAATCTTTTTACAACTCATACCTGCATCAACTAAAATTTTTGTGTTTTCAGACTTAACAAATAAACTATTTCCACTACTGCCACTATATAAACTACAAAAATTTAGCATATGTATTCTTCTTTCTTTATTATTCTGTAACTCTTTCTATTTTTGCTCCAAGTCTTCTGAATTTTTCTTCTATATTTTCATATCCTCTATCGATATGCTCTAAATTATATATTTCAGTTTGACCTTCTGCAATAATTCCAGCAATTATAAGTGCTGCTCCTGCACGTAAATCAGATGAATATACAGGTGAACCATATAATTTTTCAACACCTTCAAAAAATGCAGATTTACCTTGTGCCGTAATGTTTGCCCCCATTTTATTTAATTCTTCTGTATATTGAAATCTTGATTCCCATATACTTTCTATTATTCTGCTTGTACCATCTGCAATAGATAAAACTACTCCCATTTGAGGTTGTAAGTCAGTAGGAAATCCTGGGTAAGGAAGTGTTTTTATAGTTGCTTTTGATGGTCTTCTATTACAAGATACTCTTATACTATCTCCATAGTCTTCAACCTTAGCACCAATTTCAGTTATCTTTGCAGTGACAGACTCTAAATGCTTTGTGATACAGTTTTTTATTAAAATATCACCTTTTGAGGCTACGGCAGCAAGCATAAAAGTTCCAGCTTCGATTTGATCTGGTACAATTGAATAAGTGCTATTTCCTGCTAATTTTTTAACACCATTAATTTTTATCATATCTGTTCCAGCACCACGAATGTCGGCTCCCATTGTATTTAAAAAGTTTGCAACATCAACTATATGAGGTTCTTTAGCAGCATTGTCTATTATTGTTGTTCCTTCAGCTAATACTGATGCTAACATAACATTTATTGTTGCTCCCACAGAAACTACATCCATGTAAATTGAAGTACCAACTAATTTATCTCTTGTTGCTGTTATTTTTCCTTGTCCAACATCAACTTTTGCACCTAAGGCTTCAAAACCTTTAATGTGTTGGTCAATAGGTCTAGCTCCAAGTTTACAACCACCAGGCATACCTACTGTAATTTTTCCTTTGCGTCCAAGCATACTTCCAATTATGTAATATGAAGCTCTGAATTTTCTTGTAAGTTCTTCAGAGGCTACTGTTTGATCTATATTTCTTGTATCTATAGTAATTTCATTAGGAGTATTCCATGTGATTTTTGCTCCAAGTCCTTCTAAAATTCTACATGACATTTTTACGTCACTTATATTAGGAAGATTTTCAATAGTGCATATTCCATCTATTAAAAGTGTAGCTGGCAATATAGCAACAGCCGCATTTTTGGCACCACTAATTGTTACTTCTCCTTTTAAGGGTGTTTGTCCAGTTATTACTAGTTTTTCCAAAGATATTCCTCCTCAAAAATTTATTCCTTAAGAAATATACCATAAAAAAGAAAAGATTACAACAGTTTTTTAATTTTTAGCAGTAAAAAGTCCGCTTTCTGCAAAAAATTCTATTAATTTAAATTTAAAATTTATTGCAAAATTGTCATTATCTGAAATAATATCATAACTTTCTTCATCGAGATTACTTTCTAAGTTTTCTTTTGCATCATCATCAACTACGCCTGAAGTGATGTCTACAAAACATAGTGAAGGAAACATTACGCACCACCAGTTTTGCCCTTTTGCTTCTCCTATTTCCACTCGTAATGCATCATAAAATCCTGCGGGTAGTGATATGTCACCATAGTTTTTTGTTGGAAAATAAAAATTATTTATATTTATTTTTACAGAATAATCATAACCATTTTCCTTTATTGTATTTTCGGCAATTTTTTGAAAATCTTCTTTGTGTTCATTAGCAATGGAAATAGCTTCTTGCTTTGTTGAACAATCAGCACATAAATTGTTCATGTAATTAAGTAATGCATCTCTTACTTTCAATTTTAAACTTTGATCTTCATTAGAATCACTATTTGCAATAACATGTAATCTAAAAACAGCATCAGATAAATTATTTGAAACTGCGGAAACATAACTATGTGCCGAAATAAACACATATAAAGCCAAAAGCAAAGATAAAATTATTATATTTTTATACTTGGTATTTTTAATAAAATTTAAAAATTTTTTCATGAAAATCCTCCTAAAAACTTTTTTGTTAAAAAATATCTTTAAAATAATTATTAACCAAAAAAAATAAAATATACATTTTAAAATAAATCTTGACAAAAGCTAATTAACATGGTAAAATTTACCAGTAAGCAAATAAAAATTACCTATTTGAAAGGATGAAGAAAATGGTAACAAAAAATAAAAAAATTTTCAAAACTTGTAGTTTTTATGTAAGTGACTTTCATTTAGAAATGATTTTAATACCATATATAAATAAAAAGCTTAAAAATAATGAAGAAATAAAAATAGTTACCGAAAAAAAATTAAAAGAAACAGTAAAAATATTAATTTCAAAAATGAATTTAGATCAAAAAACAAAAGAAGAAATATTAAATTTGGGATGGGATAATATAAATAGTGATATTTCAAATAATACAAATATAATAATTATTGGTTCAAAAAAATATATCGAAGAAAAAAACAGCCTTATAGAAAACTCAGACATTGAAAATATAAATGTTGTAAATTGTTATGAATTTGATGAAGTAAAAGATGAAATGAATGAAATAGTAGAAGAACATGACAATACTCTAAACACCTTAGGGAATTAGTATTTTCCAAAAAAAATGTAAAATTTAGTATAAAGTATTGAAAAAAAGCAAAAGATGTTGTATATATAATTTATGTACTAAGAAAGGAAGATACATATGGAAGAAGAAATAGAAGATATAAAGAAAAAATTGAAGAAATATTCACAAGAACATTTATTAAATAATTTTGAAAACTTAAGTGAAGAAAAGCAAAAAAGATTATTGGAACAAATAGAAAATATTGATTTTGATTTAATAAAAAGTTTATATGATACAACACAAAATATAACAACAGAAATACAAGATGATCAAATTAAACCAATTGAATTTTTTGATAAAGAAAAATTATATGATGATTACAAAAAGTATAAAGAAATCGGTGAAAAAGCAATAAGAACTAAAAAACTTGCTGCTGTAACTATGGCTGGTGGACAAGGTACAAGACTTGGACATGATGGACCAAAAGGAACATATGATATTGGTTTAGAATCACATAAATCTTTATTTGAATTATTAAGTGATGGACTTAAAGAACAAGGTAAAAAATATGGAGTTATAATTCCATGGTTTATAATGACAAGTAGAGAAAATAATGATGCAACTGTTGATTTTTTTGCAAAACACAGATATTTTGGCTATGAAAAAGATAAGAATATATTTTTCTTCAAACAAGGCGAATTACCTATGATTGATACAGAAGGTAAAATTTTAATTGGTGAAGATGGACTTATAAAAGAAGCGGCAAATGGTCATGGAGGAATTTATGAAGCACTTGTAAAAAACGGAATGACTAAAAAAATGAGAGAGTTAGGCGTTGAATGGGTATTTATAGGTGGAGTAGATAACTGTCTTGTTAAGATGGTAGATCCTGTTCTTATGGGAATTGCAATAGATAAAAATGTAACAGCTGCAGGAAAGTCTGTTGTAAAAGCAAATCCTCAAGAAAAAGTAGGAGTTTTCTGTAAAAGAAATGGAAGACCATCAGTTGTTGAATATACAGAAATACCTAAGGAAATGTCAGAAGCAACAGATGAAAATGGAAATTTAATATATGGAGAATCACACATTTTGTGTAATTTGTTTAATATAGATGCAATTGAAAGAATGGGAAGTAAACCACTTCCATATCATATAGCGTTTAAAAAAGCAACATATATAGATAAAGATGGAAATAAAGTTGTACCAGATGGACCAAATGCATATAAATTCGAAGCATTTTTATTTGATGCATTTGGAGAATTAGATGATATGGCTATTTTAAGAGTAAAAAGAGAAGAAGAATTTGCTCCTGTAAAAAATGCTACAGGAACAGATAGTCCAGAAACAGCAAGAGAGCTATATAGAAAATTCTATAATATAAAATAAGTATATAAAATTTAACTACTGGTATATTGAATATCAGTAGTTTTTTGTTTAATAAAAAAATATAGAAAGGAAGATTGAAATGGATTATTTAAAAGAATATCAAAGATGGTGTGAAGACCCAAGTTTTGATGTAGAGACAAAAAAAGAATTAGAGCTAATTAAAAATGATGAGGAAGAAATAAAAGACAGATTTTATAAAGAATTAGAATTTGGAACAGCTGGATTACGTGGTGTTATAGGAATGGGAACAAACAGGATGAATAAATATACTGTAGGAAAAGCAACACAAGGTCTAGCCGATTATATAATAGAACAAGGAGTGCAAGATAAAGGTGTTGCAATAAGCTATGATTCAAGAAAAATGTCTGATGAATTTAGTATGCAAACAGCATTAATTTTAAATGCAAATGGAATAAAAACATATTTATTTGAAAGTCTAAGACCTGTACCAGAATTATCATTTGCCGTAAGACAATTAGGATGTACTGCAGGAATAATGATAACTGCAAGTCATAATCCTCCAAAATACAACGGATATAAGGTTTACTGGGATGATGGTTCACAAATTGTTGCACCAAGAGATAAAGATATAATAAATAAAGTAAGAAATATTACAGATTTCAAAGAAATTAAAACAATTAGTAAAGAAGATGCTATAAAAAAAGGATTATTTAATCTTATAGGAATAGAAATGGATGATAAATATATTGCGACATTGAAATCTCACATATTAAATCCTGAAATAGTTGAAAAAGAAGGAAAAGAACTTAAAATTGTATATACTCCATTACATGGTACAGGAAATACAATTGTAGAAAGATTATTAAATGAACTAGGATTTAAAAATGTATATGTTGTACCTGAACAAGCTAAACCTGATGGAAATTTCCCAACAGTTGACTACCCAAATCCAGAAGATAAAAAAGCATTTAAACTAGCATTAGAATTAGCTAAAAAGGTAGATGCAGATGTAGTTTTAGCAACAGACCCAGATGCTGATAGATTAGGAATTTATGCTAAAGATACAAAAACTGGAGAATATATGCCTTATACAGGAAATATGTCAGCATTATTAATTGCTGAATATAGGATTTCACAAATGAAAGAAAAGAATATTTTACCAAAAAACGGAATGTTAATAACAACTATAGTCTCTTCAAATTTAGCTAAAGCTATAGCTGATAATTATAATTTAGAGTGTATAGAAGTTTTAACAGGATTTAAAAACATTGGTGCCGTAATGAAAAAAGCTGAAGAAAATAAAGATAAAACATATGTATTTGGTTTTGAAGAAAGTTATGGCTGTTTAATTGGAGATTATGCTAGGGATAAAGATGGAATAGCAGCAGTTATGTCTTTATGCGAAGCGGCAGCATATTATAAATCTAAAGGAATTACATTATGGGATCAAATGAATAATATCTATAAAAAATATGGATATTATAAAGAAGATCAAGTTTCAATTGTTTTAGAAGGTGCTGAGGGTGCTGAAAAAATAAAACAGATGATGACAGATACACGAAATAAAGAAGTAAAACAAATTGGAAAATATAAAGTTCTAACATTTAAAGATATAGAAAAAGACTATGTAAAAAATATGGCTACAGGAGAAGAATCAAAATCAGGTTTACCTAAGTCTAATGTTTTATATTATGAATTAGAAAATGATGCTTGGTGTTGTGTTCGTCCTTCTGGAACAGAGCCAAAAATAAAGCTTTATATCGGGATTAAAGGAACATCTGATGAAAATGCAGAAAAAGAATTAGAAGAATTGAAAGATGCTATGGTTAAATTAGTTAAAGGTGAATAGCAATTGGTGCCGGTTCTCTTTTGCCATTTTGGCAATTGGTGCCGGTTCTTTTTTGCCATTTTGGCAATTGGTGCCGGTTCTCTTTTGCCATTTTGGCAATTGGTGCCGGTTCTTTTTTGCCATTTTTCACGGTGACAAATTTATAGAATACCTTGCTATTTCTTTTTTAGTATAGTAAAATATAAGCGAGGAAGTGATATAGATGAAAAAATTACCATATGGAATAAGTAACTATGAAGAATTAGTTGAAGATGGATATTATTATGTAGACAAAACAATGTATATAGAAAAATTAGAAAATTTAGCAGAAAAAAGAATTTTGTTTTTACGTCCAAGAAAATTTGGAAAAACATTATTTACAAGCATGATAGAAAATTATTATGATATAAAAAAAGTAGATGAATTTGAAAAATTATATAAAGACACATATATAGGAAAAAATCCAACAAAATTAAAAAACAGTTATCATATATTAAAGTTTAACTTTTCAGGAATAGATACAACAGATGAAGAAAGTACAATGAAAGGTTTTAAAGAAAAAACAACTATAGCAATAGGAGGATTTATAGCAAAATATGGACTAGACTTTTATATAAATCCAGAGCAGACAACAGAAGGTTTATTAAGTAGTTTAATAGAAGCATTTAAAATTCAAAAATCAAATGAAAAAATCTATGTAATAATAGATGAATATGACCATTTTGCAAATGAACTACTTGGATTTAATACAAGTCAATTTAAAAACTTAGTATCAAAAAACGGAAAAGTAAGAAAATGGTATGAAATATTAAAAGAAGGAACAGAAAGTGTAGTAGACAGAATATTTATAACAGGAGTAGCTCCAATAACATTAGACAGTTTAACTTCAGGTTTTAATATAAGTACAGATATTACACAAGACGAAAGCTTTAATGAAATGATGGGATTTACAGAAAAAGAACTGATAAAATTAATGACAGATCAAGATATTGAAGAAGAAAAACAAAAAGAAATATTACCGGTAATGAGAGAAAACTATGATGGATATAAATTTTCATTATATGGAAAAGAAAAAATATATAATTCAAATATGTGTTTATACTTTTTAAATAGATATATAAGATTTGATAGAATTCCAACAGAACTAATAGATGTAAATATAGCAAGTGATTATAGCAAACTAGGAAAGATGTTGGATTTATGCAAAGGAGAAGAACGAGAAAAAGTAATAGAAAAAACAGTATCAGGAGAAGGAATAGTAAGTGAGATAAGACAAAAATTCAATCCAGCAATAGAATTTACAGAAACAGATTTAATATCAATGTTATTTTATTTAGGATATTTGACAATAGTAGGAGAAGAATTTGAAAAGCCAGAATTAAGTATACCAAATAGAGTAATGAAAGAAATATATTCAGATTACTTTCTAAAAATCCTATCAAAAGACACTGAATTGACAGTAAGTGAAAGTGATTATAATGAAATGCTACGAGAAATAGCAATAGAAGGAAGAATAGATAAAATAGTAGAAATGTTAGGGAAATATTTAAAGAATTTATCAAATAGAGATTATGTAAAATTCGACGAAAAATATATAAAACTAATATTTTTCTGTATAGCAATGAACTTAAAGATATTTAGATTAAAATCAGAGATGGAAGTACAAAGAAAATATCCAGATATATTATTAATCCCAAAAGACCAAAGCAAAGGCTATAAGGGAGTAATGATAGAATTTAAATATTTAAAGAAAGATGAAAAAGATAAATTAAAAGAAAAACAAGAAGAAGCAAGAAAACAAATTGAAGAATATGGAGAGTTTGAAGAAATAAAGGATTTAAAGAATATTAATAAATATACAGTAGTTGCAGTAAATGATGAAATATATGTAGAGAAAATTTAGCAATTAGTGCCGGTTCTCTTTTGTCATTTTGGCAATTGGTGCCGGTTCTTTTTTGCCACAAATTAAAAAGTGCCAAAAAAGACCCGGTCCTTTTTGACAAAAAATTTGTCGCCAAGGACCGTCCCCGCGACAAATTTAAAAATTACTTAGCCCATCCATCTAAGTTTCTAGAGATAGCACCAAATAAATTGGCTCTAATCATAGGAATATCTTTTTGCCATAAAAATATTTGTGCTTTCATATCTTCTCTTTTAGTGTGTTCATCCATAGGGCAAACTTTAGGCATGATAGCTTTATTGTTCTTTTTTACATATCTTCTAGTATCTTTTTCACTTAGTAATATTAAAGGACGAATAAGTGTTATTTTGCTTCTATCCATATAACTTTTTGGAGCAAAAGTTGATAAACTTCCTGTATATAATAAGTTTAATAAAAATGTTTCTAAAACATCATCCATATTATGTCCTAAAGCGATTTTATTACACCCTTCACGAATTGCAATACTGTTTATTATTCCTCTACGTAAGTTTGCACATAGAGAGCATGGATTTTTTTCTTTTCTTACATCAAAAACAATTTCTTTTATATTACTATTTTCAATAAAAAGAGGAATTTCTAATTCATCACAGCTTTTTTGCAATAATTCAATATCAAAAAATTCAAATCCTGGATTTATAGATATTGCTATTAATTCAAAATGTTTTGGATAAAATCTTTGTAATGCTTTTAATGCATTTAAAAGGGTTATGGAGTCTTTTCCTCCAGATAAACATACTGCGATTTTATCTCCATCATCTATCATATTATATTCTTCTATTGCTTTTCTCATTTTACTTAATATTTGTTGCATTTTTAAATTCCTTTCCAAATTTGTTAGAATATCTCTATTATAACAGATTTGTCAAGTATATCAAAAAAATAAAAAAAGCTTCCTTAAGTTCTATACTTTATGACAAAGAAAAAACTCCAGAAGTTTTACATTTCAAGGTTTTTAGCAACAATTTATATTTTAATAAAACAATAAAGTTTTTTATTTTTTATTTATAATATTTTTAAAACTATTGATTTTATTATTGTTTAATGTTATTATTTATTTGTAACTTTTTCTTTAAGTATAGAACTTAAAGAAAACACTATATTTAAATGTAGGATAATTGCTTAAATATAGTATATAATTAATATATGCA
>CALXEV010000004.1 GCA_944387425.1 uncultured Clostridia bacterium | reverse complement strand
AAGAAAATTGCAACTATATTATTAGCACTTAACATAGGTTTTGGATTATATTGCCTATTATTATTAGCAACATTTATGTTCGCATTCACAGAAACAGAAGGACGAGCATTAGCTAGCTATTCAAGATATATGTCTACATACTTTATTGCGTGGATAATAATAACTGTTGGATTAGCATTAAACAGTAAAATAAAAAATGTTATATTATCACTTACTATTGCAATAATGTTGTGCTTGTATCCGACAAGTGTAATAAGCATAGTAGATATAACTTCAAGGAAAAATTTATCAGGAATAGATGATGAAACCCGAACAGAAGCAAATATTATAAAAGAAAATGTTGAATTAAATGACAAAGTTTATATAATATATCAAAATATAGGAGGTGGGTATGAATATCATAAATTAAGGTACTCTATTTCACCAATAGTAACAAATTTATTATATGAATGGAGCTTAGGACCTAAATATTATGAAAGTGATATTTGGAGTTTGGATTTAACAAAAGAAGAATTTGAGAAAAAACTAATAGATGAAGAATTTGATTATTTATTTATTGCAAAAATAGATAAGCAATTTGTAGATATATATGGAAGTTTAATAAACTTTGACTTTAATACAAATAACTATGAAGAACTAAACAATAAGTTATTAAAAATTGAAAGAGTAAATGAAAATGAAGTGATTTTAAATTTAGTAAAATAAGGAGAAAAAGATATGAGTAAAATTGCAGTTTTAATACCATGTTATAATGAAGAATTAACAGTAGAGAAAGTAATTAAAGATTTTAGAAGAGAATTGCCAGATGCAGATATTTATGTTTATGACAACAATTCAAAAGATAAAACAGCAGATATAGCAGTAAAAAATGGAGCTATATTAAGACATGAATATAAACAAGGAAAAGGTAATGTTGTAAGAAGTATGTTTTATGATATAGATGCAGATTTATATATTATGGTCGATGGTGATGATACATACCCAGCTGAATTTGTACATGAATTAATTAAACCAGTTGAAGAAGGAAAGGCAGATATGTGTATAGGTGATAGACTTTCAAATGGAACATATCAAAAAGAAAACAAAAGACCTTTTCATGAGTTTGGAAATAACCTAGTTAAAAAAAGCATAAATGTATTATTTAAAACTGATTTAAAAGATATCATGACAGGATACAGAGTTTTTAACAAAAAATTTGTAAAAAATATGCCTGTTATGACAAACAAATTTGAGATAGAAACAGAAATGTCATTATATGCTTTAGATAAAGGATTTGTAATAAAAGAAATACCAATATTATATAGGGATAGACCAGAAGGAAGTGTATCAAAATTAAACACAGTAAGTGATGGTTTAAAAGTATTAAAAACAATTTTTAAAATGTACAAAGATTATAAACCTTTAAGATTTTTCTCATATATTGCAATTATACTATTTTTAATAGGCTTAATTGTTGGATTACCAGTTATTATAGAATTCTTTAAAACAAAATATATAACCAAAGTACCTTCAGCAATTTTAGCAACAGGGTTAGTAACATTATCTGTAATAATAGCACAATGTGGTGTTATTTTAGATACTGTAGTAAGATTAAATAGAGAGAACTATCAATTATCTTTATTAAAATACAAACAATATGAAGATTTAAAAAAGGACAAATAAAAACATAACTCTTGGGGGATGTAAGATGAAAAAAATAAAGGAACATATTGAAATTATTGTTTTACTAATAGCCATACTATTTGTATGTATCCCGTTATTTAAAGATGGATTTATAGATACTCATGATGGACACTTTCATATATCAAGAATTTTTGGAACAACTTCAGGAATATTGGATGGACAATTTCTTCCTGAAGTTGTTATTGAATGGGGAAATGGATTCGGATTTTCTTGGAATCTGTTTTATCCACCATTAGTCACATATGTGGGGGCATTGTTAAAACTAATATTACCTACATATGTCGAAGTATTAAAACTTATATTAGTAATACTAACAGCTATTTCAGGTATAGGTATGTATAAGTTGATGTATGAAATTACCGAAAAGAAAAAAATATCACTATTAGTTGCAGTAATTTATTTAACAGTACCTTATAGATTAACAGATGTTTTCGTAAGACTTGCAATAGGAGAAGTAATGACATTTGCTTTTATGCCAATACTATTTCAAGGATTATATAATTTATTTAACAAAGATGGTAAAAAATCTCATTTGATAGTAATTGGTGCTGTTGGAATAGTGTTATCACATAATATAAGTACATTGTTAATAGCAGGTATTTCAGTAATTTATGTTCTAATACATATAACAAAATTAAAAGATAAAAATATATTATTAAAATTAATAATATCAGCAGTTTTCATAATTTTAATTGTACTTTTTTTCTATGGACCTTTATTGGAAAGTAAACTATCTGCTAATTATTCAGCCTTTGATGAAGGATTTATGATGACAAAAGAAGGTTTTGAAAAACAAGTGTTACATATAAACCAATTATTTGACAACAATTTTAGACCTGGAAGGTCATATGAGCTTGGACAAGATGGAGATGGTACAAATGAAATGAATTTTGCAATAGGCTTACAAATAATAATACCATTGCTATTAGTACCATTTATCTTTAAAAAGATAAAAAAAGAAACAAGGAAAGATTATTTCTATTTTCTTATATTAGGATTAATTTGTACTTTTGCAACAACAGTATTATTCCCATGGAAATATATGCCTGATTTATTTACAATATTGCAAGCACCTTGGAGATTACTAATGCCAGCAACCTTTCTTCTAAGTATCGCTGCAGGAATGACAATAGATTATGAATTTGAAAAAATAGAAACTAAATATTTGATTGTAGCAATTGTTGCTTGTTTAATATATGTTGCACCATATTTCTTTAATCTAACTTATGTAGAAACATTTGCAATATGTAATGCAAGATTTTCTACTTTAAATTGTTCAAACTTTGAATATTTTCCAACAAATGCTAGAAAAAATATGGATTATATTGAAAAAAGAGAAGATAAAGCTATAATTTTAGAAGGAAATGCTACAATAGAAAATGAGAATAAAAAAGGTACAAATATGACTTTTGATATAACAGAAAACTCTTCAGAAAATTTAAAAATAGAATTACCATATATCTATTATATAGGCTATAATGTAAAATTAAATGATGAAGAGATAACAATAACTGAAACAGAAAATGGATTTTTAGAAATTAATATACCAGAGCAAAAAACAGGAACAATAAAGGTGGAATATACTGGAACTACAGTAATGAATGTTACTAAAATAATTTCTATTTTTAGTACCTTAATTTTCATAATTTATTGTTTTAGAAATAGATTGAAAAACAGGTCATTTTATAGTAAAATAAAAAATGAGGTGAATAAATAATGAAAGTTTTAAAAAGAGCAATGATAATGCTAATAACAATATTGTTAGTAATATCAATGCTTTCATCACAAGTATTTGCTATAGGAAAAGTAACACTAGGTATAGAAGATAATAATATGGAACAACAAGAAAAATCAGAAGATGATGAAGTTATAGAAGATGAAGAAATAAAAAGTCAAACAGTAGAACAAAAACAAGAAGAATTATCAGTAGAATATAGAGCACATGTACAAGATATGGGATGGCAAGACTATGTTACAGCTGGTACTCAAGTAGGAACAACTGGACAAAACAAAAAAATAGAAGCACTAAATATTAGATTAGTAAACAATAATTCAAATATAAAAATTAAATATACCTCTTATATTGAAGACAACGGTTGGCAGGGAATAGTGGCAGATGGAGAGCAAACAGGAACTACAGGTAAAAACTTAAAAATGGAAGCAATAAGAATTTGGCTAGAAGGAACAGACGAATATTCTGTAGCTTATAGAACACATATCCAAGACTTTGGTTGGCTGGATTGGGAATATGATGGGGAAATTGCTGGAAATTTAGGTGATAATAAAAAAATAGAAGCAGTTGAAATAAAAATAGTGCCTAAAGAAACAGCCCAAATGACAGTATCATATAGTTCACATGTTCAAGACTTAGGCTGGGAAGAGACAAGACCAGAATATGATATTTCAGGAACAACAGGACAAAATAAAAAAATAGAGGCAATAAAAATTAATTTAAACAATGCACTAGAAGGTGTAACTATTAAATATAAAGGTTATGTAGAAAATCAAGGTTGGCAACAATGGAGAAACAGTGGAGAAGTTTCAGGTACAACAGGCAAAAATTTGAAAATGGAAGCAATAAGAATTATCTTAGAAGGGACAGACGAATATTCTATTGCATATAGAACACATATACAAGACTTAGGCTGGCAGGATTGGGCATATGATGGAGAAATCTCTGGAAACTTAGGAGATGCAAAAAAAATAGAAGCGATTCAAATAAGGATAGTACCTAAAGAAACAGCTCAAATGTCAGTAGCATATAGTTCACATGTTCAAGATTTAGGCTGGGAAGATACAAAACCAGAATATGATATTTCAGGAACAACAGGACAAAATAAAAAAATAGAAGCAATAAAAATCAATTTAAATAATGCACCAGAAAATGTAGCAATTAAATATAAAACATATGTAGAAAATGATGGCTGGAAAGAATGGTCAAGTAATGGTGAAATTTCAGGAACAACAGGTTTAAACAAAAAAGTATTTGGAATTAGAATAAAACTAGAAGGAACAGATGAATATTCTGTACAATATAGAGTACATGTTCAAGATGTAGGATGGATGAACTGGGTAAAAAATGGAGAAATAGCAGGAAAGATTTCACAAGATAAAAAAATCGAAGCAATTCAAATTAGACTAATAAAAGAAAAAAATGAGTATCCAAATGAAATTGGACTAGAATATTATACATATTTACAAGGTTCATCAATAAAAGAAGATACAATACAAACAGATGGAGAAATTTCAGGTACAACTGGAGAAGATAGAAAAGTAGAAGCAATTAGTATAGAATTAACAAATGCACCAGAAGGAGCACATGTAGAATATTCAACCCATGTTGAGAATATAGGTTGGACTGACTATGTAAGAGATGGAGAAGTTTCAGGCGTATTGGGACAAGGCTTAAAAATAGAATCAATCAAAATTAGATTAGTAGGATTAGATGATTATACAATAGAATATAAAACTCATGTACAAGACAAAGGATGGACTGGATGGAATATAGATGATGAAATCTCAGGAACAACAGGTCAAAACAAAAAAATAGAGGCAGTAATTATAGGATTAAAAGAAAAAGAGCAAAGACATTTTGTGGGAATAGATGTATCTAAATGGCAAGGTGAAATAAATTTTGACCAATTAGTGGCAAGTAATAAAATAGACTATATCATACCAAGAATAGCATGGTATAGTGAAAGTAAGAGACAATTGAATGTAGATGAACAATTTGAAAGAAATTATAGAGAAGCAAAAGCTAGAAATATCCCACTAGGTGCATATTTTTACTCATATGCAACAAGTATTGATGAAGCTAGAAGAGAAGCTGAAGCAACAGTTAATTACTTAAAGAGTACAGGCTGTACAGACTTTGACTTACCAATATTTTTTGATGTAGAAGATTCAACACAAGTAAATCTAGGTAAAGATTTAACAGCACAAATAGCAATTACATATTGTGAAATATTAAAAAATGCGGGATTTAAAGTAGGAGTCTATTCATATGAAAACTTCTTCAATGATAGTATTAGCTTATCAGCACTTCCTGGAGATTATTCACTATGGGTAGCAAACTTTAATTTTAGCTCAAATGGGCAATTTCCAGCAGAATCAGATGTATACAGATATTCAAATCAATATGATATGTGGCAATATACTGATATGGGAACTATAGATGGAATAAATGGAGCAGTTGATATGGATATTTGTTATAGATTATATTATTAAAATTTAAAATTATTATTTCGTGAAAATAGCAAGAAAATCTTGCTATTTTCTTGGTTTTATAGTAAAATATCAAAAGAAAGAAGGGATTAAAAAATGTCAATATTAGTAACAGGAGGAGCAGGTTTCATAGGAAGCCATACTTCAGTAGAACTGCTTAATGCGGGGAGAGAAATAGTAATAATAGATAATTTCTCAAATAGTAAACCAGAAGTGCTAGACAATATAAAAAAAATCACAGGAAAAGACTTCAAATTTTATAATATAAATTATTTAGATAGAAAAGAATTAGAAAAAGTATTTGAAGAAAATAAAATAGAAGCGGTTTTAAATTTTGCAGGATATAAAGCTGTTGGAGAATCAGTAAAAAAACCACTTGAGTATTATGAAAATAATATATCAGGAGCATTAGTCTTATTAGAAACAATGAAAAAATATGGGGTTAAAAAGTTTATTTTTAGTTCATCTGCAACAGTATATGGTGAACCAGAAAGAATACCTATAACAGAAGATTGTAAAATAGGTGGAACTACAAACCCATATGGAACAACAAAATTATTTATTGAACAAATATTACAAGATTTATATAAATCTGATAATACTTGGGATATTGCAATACTTAGATATTTCAATCCAGTAGGTGCACATGAAAGCGGTTTAATAGGAGAAGAACCACAAGGAATTCCAAATAATTTAATGCCTTATATAGTAAGAGTTGCATCAGGAGAACTAGAACAGCTTTCTGTATTTGGAAATGATTATGATACACCTGATGGGACAGGAGTTAGAGATTATATTCATGTCGTAGATTTAGCAAAAGGACATTTAAAAGCATTAGAAAAACTTGAAAAAGAACAACAAGGAATATATATATATAATTTAGGAACAGGAATAGGATACAGTGTATTAGATATGGTAAAAGCATTTGAAGAAGCTACAGGCAAAAAGGTAAACTATAAAATTGCACCACGTAGAGCAGGAGATATTGCAATGTGTTATTCTAATCCAGAAAAAGCAAAAAAAGAATTAAGTTGGGAAGCAACAAAAACATTAAAAGATATGTGCCAAGATTCTTGGAGATATATACAAAATCAAAATAAATAGAAATAGGAGCAGTAAATGAAGAAAAGGATTATAGCAATTTTGATAGTTGTTTGTCTTCTAATAGCATTTGGGGCAACAGTAACTATTGAATGGTTATATGATACATTTGGACATTTATCAATGGATGAAATTATATTTCATTTAAAAGTTCCAATGGAAGGAACTAACACAGACATTATCTTTATTTTTATAAAAGAATGTTTATGGAAAGTAATATTACCAACATTAATAATTTCATTTATATTAATATATCCAATGGTAAAAGACATTAAAATTATAAATAGCATACACACTTCTAAAAGAAGAAGAACAGTATTAATAAGTTCATGTATTGCAGTAATGATACTTATTGTAAGTGTTACAAAAATAACTTCAGCAACAGATATAAAGCAATATGTGGCAAATCAATTAAATGATTCTACATTTATAGAGAATGAATATGTTGTACCAGAAAATGTAGCACTTGAATTTCCGGAGGAAAAAAGAAATCTAATATATATCTTTTTGGAATCAATGGAAACAACATATTATCAAAAAGAAGATGGTGGTATGTCAAATGATGATTTGATACCAGAAATTTCAAAATTAGCAAAAGAAAATATTTGCTTTACAGATAATACTCCATTAGGAGGAGCAGATACATTATATGGAACAACATGGACTGTTGGAGCAATGGTTGCACAAACAGCAGGACTACCATTGAAAATAAGTATAGACAATAATGCTTTAGGAGAATATAGTGTTTTCCTTGAGGGGGCATATAGTATTGGACAAATATTGGAGAAAAATGGATATCACAATTTTCTGTTATTAGGTTCAGATGCTACTTTTGGCGGTAGAAGTAATTTATTTAAACAACATGGTAATTATGAAATTTGGGATTTCAAAACAGCTTTAGAAGAAAAAAGAGTATCAGAAAAAATATGGTGGGGATATTCAGATGATTTATTGTTTGAATATGCGAAAGAACAAATATTAAATCTTGCAAGTAAAGAAGAACCTTTTAATTTTACAATGTTAACTGCTGATACACATTTCCCTGATGGATATATTTGCAAAGATTGTGAAAACTTATGGAACGAACAATATAAAAATGTTATATCATGTTCAAGCAAAAAAGTGGGAGAATTTATTGAATGGATTAAACAACAAGATTTTTATGATAATACTACTATAGTAATTTCTGGAGATCACTTAACAATGCAATCAGATTTTTTTGAACTTGAAGATGGACAGGAATATGACAAAAAAGTAGTAAATGTAATTATAAATTCAGCAGTTCAAGCTGAAAATACTACAAACAGAAAATATTCTACAATGGATTTATATCCAACAACATTAGTAGCATTAGGAGTTAAAATAGATGGTGACAGATTAGCACTTGGAACAAATTTGTTTTCAAATGAAAACACACTAATCGAAAAATATGGGATTGAATATATTAATGATGAATTGATGAAAACTTCAAAATTTTATAATAGTCATATATTAGTATCAAAATAATATTCTATTAACGAAGTTAAGAAAGGAATATAAAATGGAGAAAATATCAGTAGTAGTTTCATGTTATAATGAAGAAAAAGCATTACCATTATTTTATGAAGAAATGGAAAGAGTTAGAAAACAAGATTTTGAAAATATAGCAGAATTTGAATATATTTTTATAAATGACGGTTCAAAAGATAAAACATTGGAAATAATAAAAGGGCTAAGAGAAAAAGATAGTAAAGTAAGATATGTTTCATTTTCTAGAAATTTTGGAAAAGAAGCTGCAATGCTTGCTGGTCTAGATGCATCAGTAGGAGATTATGTAGCTGTTATGGATGCTGACTTACAAGATCCACCAGCATTATTAAGACAAATGTATGATGCAATTAAAAATGAAAATTATGATGCTGTAGGAACAAGAAGAGTTACTAGAAAAGGTGAACCACCTATAAGAAGTTTCTTTGCTAGAATATTTTACAAAATAATCAATAAAATGTCTGACATAGAAATGGTAGATGGTGCTAGAGACTACAGATTAATGAAAAGGCAAGTAGTAGACAGTATAATTAGCTTAAGAGAATATAATAGATATTCAAAAGGACTATTTAGTTTTGTTGGATATAATACAAAATGGATAGAATATGAAAATGTAGAAAGAGTGGCAGGAGAAACAAAATGGTCATTTTGGAAACTATTTAAATATGCTATAGAAGGAATAACAGCGTTTTCAACAACACCACTAATTATATCTTCGGTAATAGGAATAGTATTTTGTATAGTAGCATTTTTAGCAATAATACTTATAATTATTAAAACTTTAGTATTTGGAGACCCAACATCTGGTTGGCCATCATTAGCTTGTATAATAGTATTTGTAAGTGGAGTTCAATTATTCTCAATTGGTATAATAGGACAATATTTGTCAAAAACTTACTTAGAAGTTAAAAAGAGACCAATATATATAATAAAAGAAACAGAGAAAGAGGAATAAAAATGGAAATAAGGAGAAAAGATATAATGAGAATTTTAATGATTATTTTATATTTAATATTTACGGTATCAGGATTAATATTAATGAAAAAAGGTGGAAATGCAGGGAAAATCACATTAACTGCTGGAGAATTTGGATTTACAATTAGTTGGATAAGTGCATTAGGATTTATATGCTATATAATAAGCTTTTTATTATTCACAAGAATAATAATGATGTTTGAAAATGTTAGTTACATATCACCAATTTGCAATGGTATTGCGCAAGTTATGATAATGGTAGCATCATGGTTAATACTAAAAGAAAGATTAACAGGACTAAGTATTGGTGGTGCAGCTTTAGTAATAATTGGGGTTGTTATTATGAATATTAAAAAATAAAGCATGAAAGGAAAGGAATTAGAATGTTTAATTTTGGTCAAGACATTGGAATCGACTTGGGAACAGCAACAGTAATAGCTTATATAAAAGGAAAAGGTGTAGTTCTAAGAGAACCATCTGTAGTTGCTGTAGACAGTAATACAAAAGAAGTTTTAGCAGTAGGACAAGAAGCAAGGAGAATGTTAGGAAGAACACCAGGAAACATAGTAGCAACAAGACCATTAAGAGAAGGAGTAATATCAGATTACACAGTAACAGAAAAAATGTTAAAATATTTCATTAATAAAGTAAATGGAAAAACAATATTTTCACCTAGAACAATGATATGTATTCCATCAAGAGTTACAGAAGTTGAAAAAAAAGCAGTAATAGATGCGGCCACACAAGCAGGTGCAAGAAAAGTATTTTTAATAGAAGAACCAATAGCAGCGGCAATAGGTGCTGGAATAGATATTGCAAAGCCATGTGGAAATATGGTTGTAGATATTGGGGGAGGAACAACTGATATAGCGGTAATCTCTCTTGGAGGTTCAGTTGAAAGTACATCTTTAAAAGTTGCAGGAGATAAATTTGATGAATATATAGTTAAATATATCAAGAAAAAACATAATATAATGATTGGCGAAAGAACAGCTGAAGACTTAAAAATAAATATTGGATGTGTTTATCCAAAAATTCAAGATGCAGAAATGGAAATCAGAGGCAGAGACTTAGTAACAGGACTTCCAAAAACAGTAACAATATATTCAAGTGAAATGCTAGAAGCATTAATAGAACCAGCGATGTTAATTGTAGATGCAGTACATTCGGTATTAGAAAAAACACCACCAGAATTAGCAGCAGATATTAGTGATAGAGGAATTTACATGACAGGTGGAGGATGTTTAATAGATGGATTAGACAAGCTTCTACAAGAAAAAACAGGAATAAATGTTATGATTGCAAATGATGCAGTATCATGTGTAGCATTAGGAACAGGAAAGGCACTAGATAATCTAGATTCATTAGATAGAAGATAAAAGCGGATTTTAAAGAGGTAAAATATATGACAAAAAAAACAAGTATTATAGTAGTAATAAGTGTAGCAATAATATTAATAAGTCTAATATTATCAATATATATACCAAATAAAGATAAAATTGGTGAAGAAATAGAAGATGAATCAATTGTATATACAGTAATAAATGAAAATGAAAAATTTGGAGTTAAAAATGAAAAGGACGAAACTGTAATTGAACCTCAATATGAAAAAATAATAATTCCAAATGAACATAGAGCTGTATTTGTGTGCTTAAATGGAGAAGAAAAAAAAATATTAAATAATGAAAATAAAGAAATTTTTACAAATTATGATGATGTAGAGCCTATACAATTATCTAATTTAACAGAAGAAAAATATGAAAGAAATGTATTAATTTATAAGTCAGATGATAAATATGGCTTAATAAACATGACAGGTAAAAGAATTTTAGATGCCAAATATGATGAAATATATAGTCTAGGGTTCAAAGAAGGAGAAATTGTAGTAAAAGAAAATGAAAAATATGGATTAGTAGATAGTAGAGGAAATACAATTATAAAAAACATTTATGACTCAATAGAATCTGACGAATATTATTCTCAAGCAGATGGATATAATAAATCAGGATATATAGTTTGTACAATTACTAATGATGGATATAGATATGGATATTATGATTATGAAGGTGGAAAAGTTTTAGAAGACCAATATAATCAAATAACAAGACTAACTGATGTAGGAAATAATGAAAATATATATTTAATAGCCTCTAGAAATGGACAATTTGGTGTTTTTATAAATGGAACAGAAATTGTAAAAACACAATATCAATCAATAACATATAATAGTGAATTAAAAATATTTATAGTAGAAAGAACTGGAAAATTCGGTGTAATGGATGAAAATGGAGCAGAAATATTAAAACCAGAATACACTGATATTCAAGTAAATGGAATATATATTTATGCCCAAAAAGAAAATGAACAAAAAGTATTTAATACAAAAGGAAATGAAATAAATATACCATTTACAACAATAATTGAAAAAACTACAAATCCAGAGTATTATATAAGAAAAGAAGATAGTGGATATTCAATTTTGAAGTCAGATTTTACAGCATTATTTGAACAGAAATATAGTTATATAGAATATTTATTTGACAAATATTTTATAGCGACAAATGAAACTGGAAAATCAGGTATTATAGATGATGGTGGAAATGTTATTGTGGATTTTATATATGATGTAGTTCAATTAGTAAAAGAAAAAAATATAGTTCAAGCAATAGATTTTGCAACAAACACAGGATATATATATAATAATGAGATAAAATTAATAGTACAAATAACAAATATGAATATAGAAGAATTAGAAGATAAAATTAGAATTTATAATGATACTGAAGAATATTTCATTGATAATAATGGAAATAAAATAGAAAATTAGTTTAAAAAATGAAAAAAAGCAAATACTTAATATATCATATATGAAAGGAAATGTTTATGGGAATTGGTATTGCATTAGCAGGTGGCGGAATTAGAGGAATAGCTCATGCTGGAGTTCTAAAAGCATTAGAAGAAAAAAACATTAAAATAGATGCAATAGGTGGAACGAGTGCAGGAAGCATAGTAGCTACTCTATATGCCATGGGTTATAAACCATATTATATATATATATTATTTAAAAAATATGCTCAAGAAATAATTAATTTAGGAAATGTACAAATTGTAAATGGAATTGGAAGCTTTATAAAAAACAAAAAAGTAGGAATTGCAGGAATTAATGATGGAACACTTTTAGAAAAGATGTTTAACGAACTTGCAGTAAGAAAAAAATTTAGAATGATTGGTGATATAAAAATGCCAATTGTAATTCCTACTGTAGATGTGAGTGAAGCAAAAGAATATGTATTTACAAATTGTGCACCACGAGACAAGAAGAAAGATAAATATATTACTGAAATTGAGATAGGAAAAGCAGTTAGAGCAAGTTGTAGTTTTCCAGCTGTATTTTGTCCATGTGAATATAAAGACCACATGTTTATGGATGGTGGAGCAGTAGATAATGTTCCAGTAGCAGAACTAAAAAAAGTATGTGATAAAAAAGTCATTGCAGTTAATTTCAAAGCCGATCCTGTAGATAAGAATAGTGATATAATGGATATTATTATGAAAACAATAGATTTAATGGGAAATAAAATTGCAGAAAAATCTATGGAACAGAGTGATTATATTCTTACAATTCCAACAGATAGTGCAGGATTATTTGACATTGAGAAGCTAGATGAATGTTATAAATATGGATATGATACTACTATTAAAAATATAAATCAAATAATAAAAAAATTAGACATTTAGTTTTTTTGCCATAGGGGACGGTCCTTGGTGACAAATTTATAAAGATTTGCCATTAAGGAACGTCCCTTATGGCAATTTGTCGATTATTTCTTTTTTTCTACAATAAGAAAAGACAGTATTTTCATGTTAAAAGTTGTACAATAAATCCAGAAAAGAGGTGAAGTGAAATAAAATAAAGGAGGAAACATGAATTTTATACAGTTTATAAAAAAGAGCATAAGTGCAATATGTGCTAAATACATAGACGGAAAATTAGAAGATGACGAAATATTACCAATATTTTATGTGGCAGGAAGTCAAACATTGCCACCACCATTAACTCCAGAGGAAGAAGAGGAAGTAATAAAAAAGTTAGATACAGAAGATGCACCAGAAGCTAGAAAGACATTAGTAGAAAGAAATTTAAGATTAGTTGTATATATTGCTAAAAAATTCGAAAACACAGGAATAGGAATAGAAGACTTAATTTCTATAGGAACTATAGGATTAATGAAAAGTGTTAATACATTCAATTCTGAGAAAAAAATAAAATTGGCTACATATGCTTCTAGGTGCATAGAAAATGAAATCTTAATGTATCTAAGGAGAAATAACAAAATAAAAACAGAAGTATCAATAGATGAGCCATTAAATAAAGATAGTGATGGGAATGAATTATTATTATCTGATATATTAGGAACAGACCCTGATGTAACTTACAGGAATTTAGAAGATGAAGTAGATTTAAAACTTTTAAAGGAAGCCATAAAGAAGCTAAATGATAGAGAAAAAAATATAATGGAGATGAGATTTGGATTTATAAGTGGAAAGGAAAAAACTCAGAAAGAGGTTGCTGATGAATTAGGAATTTCTCAAAGTTATATTTCTAGATTAGAAAAAAAGATTATAAATAAAATGAAAAAAGATATAATGAGCAAAACTGGATAAAATGAACTTGCAAAAATACTAAAAAAGTCGTATTATATATAGTATTGGGAGGAAAAATAATGTATAGTGAATTTGGAATAAAAAAAGAAATATTAGAATTAGCAAAAGAAGTTGAAGAAGAAATTAAACCACAATTTGAAAAGGTAGAACACATAAAAGAATTAAATAGTTTAAAAGTATTATCCGCATTTCAAAAATGTAATTTAGCAGAAATGCATTTACACTCATCAACAGGATATGGAATTGACGAAGTAGGAAGAAACAAGATAGAAGAAATTTATGCTGAAATAATGAAAACAGAAGATGCACTTGTAAGAACTCAACTTATTTCTGGAACACATGCATTAGCAGTAACTTTATTTGGACTATTAAGACCAGGAGATACAATGCTAAGTATTACAGGTGCACCATATGATACATTACAAACAATTATAGGAATAAGTAAAGAACAAAGCAAAAGTTCTTTAAAAGAATTTGGAATTAAATATGAGCAAATAGATTTAGTTAATAACGATTTTGATATAGAAGCTATAAAAACAAGAGTAGCTAAAAAAGATATAAAACTAATAGAAATCCAAAAATCAAAAGGCTATTCAACTAGAAAAAGCTTAACAATTGACAAAGTAGAAAAAGCAATAAAAGCAATAAGAGAAGTCAACAAAGAAGTTATAATAATGGTTGACAACTGTTATGGAGAATTTGTTGAAGAAAAAGAACCATCAGAAGTTGGAGCAGATATTATAGTAGGTTCATTAATGAAGAATTTAGGAGCAGGAATAGCAACAAGTGGTGCATATATTGCAGGTAAAAAAGAATTAATAGAATTATGTGCTGAAAGATTAACAGCTCCAGGAGTTGGAAAAGAAATAGGACCATCATTAAATCAAAATATATCATTTATTAAAGGATTATTCTTTGCACCAAGTGTAGTAGCAAGTAGTGTAAAAACAGCTATATTCGCAAGCAGAATGTTAGAAAGATTGGGATATAAAGTAGACCCTAAATTTGATGAGCCTAGAGGAGATATTGTCCAAACAATAGAATTAGGAACACCAGAGAAATTAATAAAATTTTGCCAAGGAATTCAAATGGGATCACCAATAGATTCAAATGTAATTCCAGAGCCAAGTGATATGGCTGGATATGATGATAAAGTTATAATGGCCGCAGGTACATTTACAGAAGGTTCAACAATAGAACTTAGTTGTGATGGACCAATTAGAGAACCTTATATAGCATATATGCAGGGTGGATTGACATATGAATATGGAAAGTTTGGTGTAATGAAAGCGTTATCTAGAATATAATAATTAAAGTAAGGATATATTTCTATTTTTGTCAAAATCATAGCTAGGGCTTAACAATCTAAGCTTTGACTTAAATAGAAATATATCCTTACTCATATAAAATAAAAATATTATTATAAAAAACTTGTATCTATGTAAAATTTGTGATATAAAGTATACATATAAAACTACTGGAGGTTATTATGGAAGATAATTATGATTATGAGAAAAAGACAATATTAATAGTAGATGATGAACAAAAGATTGTAGAATTATTAGCACATAATTTAAGAAGAGAAGGTTATAACACAATAGAAGCTAATGATGGACAAAGTGCTGTAGATATTGCAATAGAAAAAAGACCAGATTTAATTTTATTAGATATAATGTTACCACGTATGGATGGGCTTTCAGTATGCAAAAAAATCAAAAATATATATAATGTTCCTATATTAATGGTATCTGCTAAAGATGAGGAACTTGACAAAATAGTTGGACTAGAACTTGGAGCAGATGATTATATAACAAAACCATTTAGTGTAAGAGAAGTTGTTGCAAGAGTTAAAGCAAATTTAAGAAAAGCTGAAACACACTATACACCAGAAGTAATGCAAAATGTTGCTGAAACTCCAAAAGAACCTAAAAAACAAAGTACAATAAAAGTTGGAAACCTAGTATTAGATTTAGAAAAATATGAAGTAAATGTTGATGGAAATGTAATAAATTTAACATTAAGAGAATTTGAGGTTCTAAAATTTTTAGCACAACAACCAGGTCAAGTTGTTACAAGAGAAGCTTTACTTGAAAAAGTTTGGGGATATGAATATTATGGAGATATACGTACAGTTGATGTTACAGTAAGAAGAATCAGAGAAAGAATTGAAAAAGATACATCTAACCCACAAATATTGATAACAAAAAGAGGAGTGGGATATTATATTCCAAATTAATATAGAGAGAAATACATACAGTTAGTTAATGCTGTATGTATTTTTGTGTGTCGAAAAATGTCAACGAAAAAAAATAATAAAAAGGCGAAAAATACTTGACAAAATTTAGCAAAGAAAATATACTTTAGGTATTATATAATTTTTCTAAAACTTTTTTCTAAAATTTTTTAAATCAAATATTTTTATCAAAAAATATTATTTATTCTAAATTATAATAAAACTAATATGATAAAATATATGCAAAGTCGAAATAAAGGAGGAATTCATATAGAAAATTATGAAATTAAATTAGAAAAAATAAAGCATTTAATTGAAAGTGAAGACAGAACTCAGTTAAAAGAGATTTTTAAAAAAGTTTTAAATTTGAAAATAAAAGAGATAGCATATGACAAAAAATTAAAATTAGATAATATATCTGAATACGAATTTGAATTAGTGAAAGTTAAGGCTACATTATACACAAACGAAACTGTGGAAATGTACTTAAAAATGGTCAAAAATACAAAAATAAAAGAATCTATATTTTGTTATTGGTGCACAATTTATGAAGAAGAATTAGAAAAAAACAAAGAAAATGACGATATAGGAATGGTTATTAACAAAGTATTAATTTCTGAATTAAATAAAAAGAAATATTATCAAAACATATTTTTAGAGATAGAAAATAATAAGAGCGGAATACTAGAAACAGGAACAGAAGTTAATTTTTTAGAAATACAGAAATATATTAAAGATAATTTAAATTATTATGGCAATTTAAACAAATATTTTTCAGAAGATGAAGATGATGTCTTATTAGTTGGAATAAAAATGAAAAGAAAAAATGTGCATTGATTTTTATCTTAAGATTTAATATAATATAAGTAGTTACACGAAAGGAGAGGTAGAAATGCAATATACATATACTCCACAAGGAGTTTGTTCAATAAAAATGATATTTGAAATAGAAGATAATATAGTAAAAAAATTACAAATTATTGGTGGATGTCCAGGTAATACAGTAGGTGTGTCTAGATTAGTAGAAAACAGAACTGTAGATGAGGTTATAGAAATGCTTAAAGGAATTCCATGTGGAATAAAAGGAACTTCATGTCCTGATCAGGTTGCAAAAGCATTAGAACAGTATAAAAAAGAGATGCACTAATAAAAGTGCATCTTTGTTTTAATATAAATCTTCTTCAGATAAATTATTTGCATTAGTTGTAGTATTGTTATTTCCTGATTCTACACCCATATAAGGTAATATTTCAGCAAGCATTTTACTAGCTGTTGGTGCTGCAATAACACCTCCATTATGATTAACTCCAGGACCAGGATTTTTTAAAATAACAAGTAAAACTATTTGAGTATTTTCAACAGGTGAGATTGCTAAAAATGAAGCTGTATATCCTTCATCAACATTTTCTCTTGGTTCAGAAGTACCTGTTTTTCCACCAATTGAATAACCTTGAACAATAGCTCTTTGACCAGAACCTTCTGTAACAACAGATTCCATCATAGAAGTAACTTTATCAGCTGTTTCTTTTGAAATAACTTGTCTTACTTCTTCTGTTTTAAATTCTGTAACTTCACCAGTATCTGTATTAGTCATTTTTTCTACTATTTGAGGTTTAACTAATATACCATCATTTGCTATAGCTGAAGCAGCTGTAATCATTTGAATAGGAGTAATTGTAAAACGTTCTCCAAAAGACATACAAGCAAGTTCGTGATCTCCCATTTTATTTATATCATAGAATATACTATTTGCTTCACCAGAAAGTGATATTCCTGTTTTATCGAATAATCCAAAAGCATCATAATATTTGTAAGAAGTTTCTTTTCCAATACGTAACCCTAATTCCATAAATGCAGGATTACAAGAATGTTCTAAAGCCTGCCTCAATGTTTGTTCACCATGTGGGTCATAATATTTCCAACATCTTATTGGTTTATCTTCTCCTTGTATATAATAATATCCTGTACAATTAAAACTTTTTTCGACATCTGTTTCAATCAAGTTTTCCTCTAAAGCAATAGAAGCTGTAATTAATTTAAATACAGAACCAGGTTCATAAGTATCATTTATAGCTTTAGGTGTCCACATTCTAAAAAGAGCATTTGATTTGTCTTCAGTTGATAAAGTATCCCATGTTTCTGCTAATTTTGAATTTGGAGTATTTGGGTTATTGCTATCATAACTAGGGTAATCTGCCATAGCTAAAATTTTTCCGTTTGTAGGATTCATGGCGATTGCAATTCCGCTGTCACATAAATATGTATCAACAGCTTCTGCTAAATGTTTTTCAACAATTCCTTGTATATTAGAATCAATAGTTAATGTTAAATCATAACCATTTTCAGCTGCAATATATGTGTTTTCAGAGTTTGCTATTTCAGATTGACTTGCATCTTTTAAACTTACTGATTTTCCAGCAGTACCACTTAAAAAAGAATCCCATGAAAATTCAATTCCATATAATCCTTGATTATCAGAACCAGTAAATCCAAGTACAGTTGATGCTAAAGTTCCATGTGGGTAATATCTTGAGGTTGAGTCTTCAATTGTGATTCCTGTTTTGAACTTTAAATTACTTTTCCATTCTTCAATTTTTGTTATCTTATCTTGTTCAACATCAGCTTCAACAAGAATTCTACTAGTAGAAGTATTTATTTTATCTAATAATTGGGCATAATCTATTCCTAAATTATCAGCTAATCCCTTTGCTACAATTTCTCTATTTTCTATAGCTATTTCTGTTGGGTCAACATAAACTTTATCTGATTCATAACTCATTGCTAATGCTTGGCCATCAGATGAATAAATATTACCTCTTTTAGCAGAAAGTGTTTCTGTTAAAGTTTGTTGAGAAGTAGCAGATGCTTGAAGACGAGGACCGTCAATAATTTGTAAATAGAAAATACGAGCTATTAATGAAAGTATAATAATTAAAGTAAAAACCAAAACAAATTTTACTTTAAAAGGTTTTATTGTATTTGGAACGTTTATATCACTATTATTATTTTTTCTTTTATTCATAAAATCACCATTCTTTTGTTAAATATAAATAATTTTATAATAAATGTGTAAAAAAAGCAATAAAAATCAAAAAATTCACAATTTGTTCAAGAAAGGAGGACTATGTTATCAAAAATAAAATCAATAGCATTAAGTGGACTAGAAGGTAATTTGATTGAAATCCAAACAGACATTAGTAATGGATTGCCAGAAATGGATATAGTTGGATTACCAGACATAAGTGTTAAAGAATCAAAAAAGCGAATTAAATCAGCAATTAGAAATTCTGGAATAGAATTTCCTAATAAAAAAATATTGATAAATTTAGCACCTGCAGATATAAAAAAAGGTGGGAGTAGTTTTGATGTTGCAATGGCAATAGGAATATTACTAGCAATGAATAATTTTATTCAAATTGAACAAGGGCAATTAGCAAATACAATCTTTATAGGTGAACTATCTCTTGATGGAAAGCTAAATAGAGTAGAGGGGGTCTTACCAATGTGTATGGAAGCAAAAGAATTGGGAATAAAGAACGTCATATTACCTAGAGCAAATGCAAATGAAGCCTCAATAATAAAAGAATTAAATATTATACCAGCAAATGATATTATAGAAATAATAGACCATTTAAATGGAAATAAATTTATAAAAAGTTATAATTCACATGAAATTATATTTAATGAAAAATATGATATAGATTTTTCAGAAGTTAAAGGACAAGAAAATGTAAAAAGAGCATTAGAAATAGTTGCTGCTGGAGGACATAACTGTCTTTTGATTGGCAGTCCAGGTTCTCGGGAAAACAATGCTTGCCAAAAGACTAATAACAATATTACCTGACCTTACAATGGAAGAAGCAATGGAAATTACTAAAATTCATAGTATTGCTGGAGAATTAAAAAGAGATGGATTAATAATGAATAGACCATTTAGGATGCCACACCATTCTGTTCCAATAAATACAATAATAGGTGGAGGAAAAATTCCAAAACCAGGAGAAATAAGTTTGGCACATAATGGAGTGTTATTTTTAGATGAACTTGCAGAATATGGTAGAAGTACATTAGAAGCTTTAAGAGAACCTTTAGAAGAAAAAGAAATTACAATAAATAGATTGAATGGAAACTATAGATTTCCATGTAATTTTATGCTTATAGCAAGTACAAACCCATGTCCTTGTGGATATTTAGGGGATGAAGAAAAAGAATGTAAATGTACTGAACAAGAAATACATAAATATTTAAAAAAGATAAGTGGACCATTATTAGATAGAATTGATATACAAATAGAAGTAAAAAGACCTAAGTATGAAAAGATAATGTCTAAAAATAAAAATGAAACATCTCTAGATATTAGAAAAAGGGTAAACAATGCAAGAAATATACAGGTTGAAAGATATAAAAAGTTTGGAATTTATTCAAATGCTCAGCTTAATTCACGTTTAATGGCACAATTTTGCATATTAGATAAAAGAGGAGAAATGTTATTGGAACAAGCATTTATTAAGCTAAAACTGAGTGTAAGAGCTCATGAAAGAATCTTAAAAGTGGCTAGAACTATTGCTGATTTAGATGGAGAAAAATGTATTAATTATAAACATATCGCAGAAGCAATTCAATATAGAAGCTTAGATAAATTTATATAGATTACCAATTAATATTTCTTGTCAAAAACATAGCTGGGGGCTTCGTAAGGGTCTTTGACAGTGAAATATTAATTGGTAATCTTATAAAAAAGGAGGAAATGTGATTATTGAATATTATGATGAATTGTATCCAAAGCTTCTTAGGAGCATAGATAATCCGCCTACAAGATTATTTGTAATGGGTAATCCGAATATTTTAAGTGAAACTGGGATTGCTGTAATCGGCTCTAGAAATAATACACAATATGGTGAAAGAATGTGTAAAAGATTTGTAAAAGATTTGGTTGACTATAATATAAATATTATAAGTGGTTTAGCATTTGGGATTGATAAAATAGCACATATTACTGCATTAGAAAATCTAGGAAAAACAATTGCGGTTTTGCCTTCAGGATTAAATAATATTTATCCAAAACAACATAATGAACTTGCTCAAAAAATTATAGAACATGGAGGTGCTATTGTTTCAGAGTATGAGGAAAATGTGAAAGCATCTTCGAAAAGTTTTCTTGAAAGAAACAGAATTGTTGCAGGACTTGCTATTGGAACTTTAGTAGTAGAAGCAGGTCATAGAAGCGGAACAAGTGTTACAGCAAGACTAACAACTGAACAAGGAAAAACAACTTTCTGTATTCCAAGCAGTTTGGAAAATCCAAAAGGAATTACTACTAATAAGTTAATCCAAAATGGAAGTAAACTTGTAACAAAAATAGATGATATATTAAATAGCTATCCTAATATAAAATTTGAAAAAATTCATAAAAAAGAACAGATAGAAAATATACCAGAAGAACTAGAAGATGTTTATAATGTAATAGAAGATATTCCGCAAGATATAAATAAAATAGCTAGAAAGTGTGGTTTATCAATAAGTGAAGTAAGTTATAAGCTTATGCTTTTACAATTAGAAAACTTGATAACAGAACTTCCGGGGCAAAGATATATAAGAAACGAAAGTGGTGATTATATATAAATAAAAGAAAATTTGGAATGATAGGAGAAAAAATAGCACAAGATTATTTACAAAAAAAAGGATATAAAATTTTAAAAACAAATTATTATACTAGAAGAGGAGAAATAGATATTATAGCACAGTATAATAAATGCATCATATTTGTAGAAGTAAAAACTAGAACAAACAACCATTATGGGACACCTGCAATGGCCGTAAATTTTGATAAAAAACAACATATAAAAACTTCTGCAAAAATCTTTTTACAATTAGAACATTTATATGGAAAAGAAATTAGATTTGATGTAATAGAAATATTAATAAAAAACGAAAAGTATTATATTAATCATATTAAATCAATCATGTAAAAAAAGCTTGAAAAACACATAAAAAACAATTATAATAAAAAAGTAGAGTTTATAGGTAAAACTACTAAAAACCTAAATATTATGTGCAAGGAAAAAATATGGAAAATATATTAGAAGAAACAAAAAGCATAATGAAAAAATATGGAATTAGAGCAAACAAAAGTCTTGGTCAAAATTTCTTAATTAGTAATGAAGTTGTAGAAAAAATAATAAATGCAAGTGATATAAAAGAAAATGATATGGTTATAGAAATTGGACCAGGATTAGGAACTCTAACAAGATTTTTATTACAAAAAGCAAAAAAAGTCTTATGTGTAGAGTTAGACAAAAAAATGATTAAAATTTTAAATGATAGATTTTCAGATTACAATAATTTCGAATTAATCAATGAAGATATTTTAAAAGTAAATCTAAAAAAAATAATTGAAGATAATAAAAAAACAGAACAAATTGCTAATGTAAAAATAGTGGCAAATTTACCATATTATATAACTACACCAATTATTATGAAATTGTTGGAAGAAAAACTTGATATAGAAAGTATAACAGTAATGATACAAAAAGAAGTTGCAGACAGACTAATAGAAATACCTGGAGGGAAAAATACTGGAGCAATAACATATACTGTATACTATTATTGTGAATCAGAAAAAATTATAGAAGTTCCAAACAATTCATTTATTCCAGAACCTGATGTAACATCAGAAGTTATAAAAATGAATTTAAGAAAAGAACCGGCAGTAAAAACACAAGAACCAAAAATAATGTTTATGATTATAAAAAGTGCATTTATGCAGAGAAGAAAAACATTATTAAATGCACTAACAAACACAAAAGTTTTTATTAATAAAAATGAAGGTTTAAATATTTTGAAAAAATTAAATCTAAATGAAAATATTAGAGCAGAAGAACTTTCGATACAAGATTTTGCTAATATTGCAAAAGCTATTACTTCAAATAGATAAAGGAGGAACTTAAAATGAAAATAGTATTTATGGGAACACCAGATTTTGCACAAAAATCATTAGAAGCACTATATAATGCAAGGCATGAAATTCTTGCGGTTGTTACAAATATAGATAAGCCAAAAGGTAGAGGTATGAAATTAGTAGAATCTCCAGTAAAAGAATATGCAAAAAGTAAAAACTTGACCATATTTCAGCCAGAAAAGGTAAGAAAAAATATCGAATTTATAGAGCAAATCAAAAAACTAGAACCAGATGTTATATGTGTTGTGGCATATGGAAAAATTTTACCTAGTGAGATTTTAGAAATTCCTAAGCTTGGCTGTATTAATGTACATGCTTCTTTATTACCTAAATATAGAGGAGCAGCACCAATTCAATGGGCCGTATTAAATGGAGACAAAACAACAGGAGTAACAACAATGTATATGGATATTGGAATGGATACAGGTGATATGATTTTAAAACAAGAAGTAGAAATAGGAGAAAATGAGACTACAGGAGAATTGTGGGATAGATTAGCAATAATAGGTGCTGATTTATTAGTAAAAACATTAGACCAAATTGAAAAAGGAACAGCACCAAGAATTAAACAAAGTGATGATTTTACAATGGCTCCAATGCTAAATAAAGAAATCTCTAAAATAGATTGGCAAGAAAAAACAGCGAAACAAATAAAAAATCTTGTAAGAGGCTTAAATCCAATAATGGGAGCATATTCATATTTAAATGGTAAGAAAATTAAATTTTGGAAAGTAGAAGTTGAGGAAGATACAAATTCAAATCAAGAAAATGGAACAGTAATTAAAGCAAATGATAAAGATGGGTTATATATAAAAGCAAAAGATGGAATTCTCAAAATAATAGAAATCCAAGGAGAAAACGCTAAAAGAATGAATGCAAATGATTTCTTGAGAGGAAATAAAATAGAAATAGGACAAAAATTTGAATAAAAAGACTAAAATTACACATAATTTACTTGAAAGAGAGGTAGATTATGGAAGAAATTATTCAAAACTTAAATGAATTTTTAAGTGACTTAGAGGTAATGTCTGTTAAACTACAAAACTATCATTGGAATGTAAGAGGAAGAAACTTTTTTGTTATTCATGAAAAACTAGAAGAATATTATAATGAAGTTAGAGAACAGATAGACGAAATCGCTGAACATATATTGACCAAAGGATTTGAACCACTTGGAACAATGAGAGATTTTATGCAAAATTCTCAAATTCAAGAAGCTGCAAATGAAAAAATAAGTGACCAAGAAATCTTAAATAATATAATACAAGATTATAAAATCCTACAACAAAAAGCAAAAGAAATAAAACATATAGCAGAAAAAGAAACAGATTATGAAACATCTTCAATAATAGACAACTATTTATGTAATTACTCTAAAAAATTATGGATGTTATCAGAAAATCTATAAAAATTGACAATAAAGCTTTTTGGGTGTATAATATAAAGTATATAAGGAAAAAATTAAGAAAACGGAGGAAAAAGATATGGATGATATTAAATATATAATAGTATTAATTGTAATAATAGTATTATGTGGAGGAATATTAGCATATAGAGTATACAACCCAAAAGAAATTGATTATAACACAATAGATACAACAGTTTCAACATTAGAAGAAGATAATATAGAAGATACAAGTATTGATGATGATACAAATGAAGACTCAACAGCAGAAGATTCAACAGTTGAAGATGGAACTCCAGAAAGTGAATTTAATGAAAAATTTACTGTATATGAAGGAACTGGAAAAAGATCTGCAAATTTATCTTCAATGATTAATAAAGTGACAATGTCAAATGGCGGAAGTGAAAATAAAGTTTTAATAGAATTTGATGGAAAATTATATGAAGAAGCTGAAATTAATAATATAGTTGACTTACTTTCAGCAACAGACACATATGAAGTAAAATGTGAATATGATTCTGCAACAAATCTTGTAAATAAAATTGTTGTAACAAAAGTTGTTGAAGAAGAATAAATTAATTAAATCATAAAAAAACAAATCACTTAATAAATATTATTAAGTGGTTTGTTTTTTCTAGTTAAGTATATATAAAAAAATTTATTTTTAGACTATACAAAAAACAAATTTAGTTATATAATGTAAACGAATTATAAGAGTATGTTAAAAGGAGAGAAGCAATTTATGGAACTAAAAAAAGTTTTGGCAGGACTTGAAGGATTAAAAGCAAAAGGTACTTTAGATATTGATATAAAAGGAATAGAAAGTAATTCTAAAAATATAAAACCAGGATATATGTTTTTTGCAATAAAAGGATTTAACACAGATGGTCATGATTATATAAATAATGCTATTGAAGCAGGAGCTAATGTAATAATGGTTCAAGAAGGTTGTGACTTAAAATCCATTAAGTTAAAACCAGATACAACATTAGTGATGTATAAAGACACAAGAGAAGCATTAGCTAAATGTAGCTGTAATTATTATGGAAATCCATCAATGAAGTTCAAATTAATAGGAGTAACAGGAACAAAAGGAAAAACAACAACAACATTTATGATTAAAGAAATATTAGAAAAAGCAGGACATAAAGTTGGACTAATTGGTACAATAGCAACATACTTAAATGGAAAAATGCTATTTGAAAGTAATAGGACAACACCAGAAAGTATAGAATTACAAAAAATATTTGCACAAATGGTAGATGAAGGTGTAGAATATGTTGTTATGGAAGTATCATCTCAAAGTTTAAAATTACATAGAGTAGATGGATGTGATTTTGATATAGTCTTATTTACAAACTTTTCTGAAGACCATATCAGTCCAAATGAACATCCAGATATGAAAGATTATTTTGAATCAAAATTAAAATTGTTTGAGATGTGTGATAATGGAATAATAAATGTAGATGATTTACATGTTGCAAAAATACCAAAACTATTTCCAAACAATAATATAATGACATATGGTATAGACAATTATTGTGATGTACTAGCAAAAGACATAACAATAACAAATTCATATGTGGATTTTAGAGTAAAAATATCTGATAGAAATGAAAGAGTAAAAGTAGATATTCCAGGAAGATTTAGTGTATATAATGCATTAGCTGCAATTTGTGTGGCTAAAAAATTAGGAATTCCTTCAGATAAAGTAATTGAAGCATTAGCTGAAATAAAAGTACCAGGTAGATCAGAAATGGTACCAAATAAAAAAGAAATACCTATAATGATAGATTATGCACATTCACCAGAAAGCTTACAAAACATCTTATCAGCAGTAAAAAGTTATACAAGAGGAAAAGTGATTTCTGTATTTGGATGTGGAGGAGATAGAGACAAAGGAAAAAGACCAATAATGGGAGAAATATCAGGAAGAATTGCTGATTTTACATTTATTACATCAGATAATCCACGTACAGAAGACCCAGAAGCAATTGTAAAAGACATAGAAGAAGGAATTAAAAAGACAAAAGGAAAATACAAAGTAGTTGTAGATAGAATAACAGCTATTAAAGAAGCTATTGATATGGCTACAAAATTAGATATAATAGTTCTTGCTGGAAAAGGACATGAGCCTTATCAAGAAATAAATGGTAAAAAATATCCTTTTGACGAAAGAGTAATAGTAAATGAAATAATAAACAAATAAACATAAGAAAGGTTGATAAAATGGATTTTCATACAAAATTATTATTAATAACATTTGCAATAACAGTATTTTTAGGAATAATAATAGTACCAATATTAAAAAAATTAAAAGTAGGTCAAATAGAAAGAACTGATGGGCCAGAAACACATCTTAAAAAACAAGGAACCCCAACTATGGGTGGAATAATAATGATGCTAGGAATAATTGCTGTAACAGTCGTAGCATATTTCTACTATAATGGTAAAGAACCAGACGTAGCACATAAGTTATTACCAATTTTAGGATTAACAATAGGATTTGGAGTAATTGGATTTATTGACGATTTTAAAAAATTAATATTAAAAAATACAAAAGGACTTAAACCAAGTCTAAAGATGTTAGGATTATTACTAATATCAGTTATATTTGTATTATATATTGAAAAAGGGTTAAATTTAGGAACAGAAACATATATACCTATATTAAATCAATTTGTTACAATTCCTATATATGCATATATACCATTTGCAATATTAGTAATTTTAGCAACAACAAATGCAGTAAATTTAACAGACGGTATTGATGGACTATCACCAAGTGTTTGCACGATTATAATAACATGTCTTACTGTAATAGCAACAATGTTTGAAGTAAAAGAAATTGTTATATTCGGAGCAATTGTAATAGGAGCAACACTAGCGTTCTTAATGTTTAATATGCATCCAGCAAAAGTTTTTATGGGAGATACTGGTTCATTATTTTTAGGAGGAGTAATATCAGGAATAGCACTATATTTAAAAATGCCATTAATATTATTAATAATCGCAATAATACCTGTAATAGAAACAATTTCAGTAATAATACAAGTTGCATTTTTCAAAAAAACAGGAAAAAGAGTTTTCAAAATGGCACCAATACATCATCATTTTGAATTATCAGGATGGAAAGAAAACAAAGTTGTAGTAGTATTTAGCTTAATTACATTAGTTGCAAGTATAATTGCATTACAAATAATATAGAGGAAGGGAATAAAATGGCGAAAAAAAATAAAGTAAATGGTTTTTCTAGCTTTTTAAATAATCCTGTTGATTTCACATTAGTAATAACAGTACTATTGTTGTTGTCAATAGGATTAGTTATGCTATTATCAGCAAGTTCACCAACTTCATTGCAAGAATATAATAACAGTTATAAATATTTCTTAAGACAATTAGTTTTTGCAGTTCTTGGATTAATTGCTATGTATTTTATTTCAAGAATAGATTATAGAATATATCAAAAATTTTATAAATTAGCATGGTGGTTATCATTCTTTTCACTTATTTTAGTATTAGTTATAGGAACAGATAGTCATGGTGCAAAAAGATGGATTGATTTAGGTTTTACAACAGTTCAACCATCAGAGTTTGTTAAATTTTTCATGATAATATTTTATGCAGGAATATTAGTAAAAAATAGAAATGATTTAGGTAAGTTTTGGAAAGGTTTAGTAAAACATCTATTATTTCTAGTGCCAATCATTGCTTTGCTTATTTTAGAGCCACATGTAAGTACATCAATGGTAATAATAATTACATGCTGTGTAATAATTATTATGGCTGGTTGTAAGTTCTGGCAATTTGCGCTATCAGGAATTGTTGCAGGTGGAGTTGTTGGAGTTGTAGCAACAATATTATATTTTGTAAATGATGCTTTCCAAACTAGATTTCAATACATAGTAACAAGAGTAATAACATTTTTAGATCCATGGCAAGATGCAACTAATACTGGTTGGCAAGTAATACAAAGTTTATATGCAATAGGGTCTGGAGGACTTTTTGGAGTAGGACTAGGAGATAGTACACAAAAATATTTATACTTACCAGAACCACATAACGATTTTATATTTTCTGTTTTAGCAGAAGAACTTGGATTTGTAGGCTGTGTTTTTGTATTTATATTATTTGCAATATTCATTTGGAGAGGAATTTTAATTGCAATGAAAGCACCAGACATGTTCGGAAGCTTAGTTGCAATAGGAATTACAACACTAGTAGGAATACAAGTAATAATAAATGTAGCAGTAGTTACATCTTCAATGCCAGCAACAGGTATGCAATTACCATTTTTCAGTTATGGTGGAACAGCGTTATTTATACTACTTTGCGAAGTAGGAGTATTACTCAGTATTTCAAGAGCTGGAGCAAAATAAAGTATAAGAAAGGAAAACAACATGAGAGTTATAATAGCAGCAGCAGGAACAGGTGGGCATATTAACCCTGGGCTTGCAATAGCAAATAAAATTAAAGAAGAAGAAAAAGACTCTGAAATAATTTTTATAGGAACAGATAGAGGATTAGAAAATGATTTAGTTCCTAGAGCAGGATATGAATTAAAAAGAATTGAAGCATATGGATTAAGTAAAGAAATATCAATTTCAAACTTGAAAAAGATTTGTAAAACTTTAAGAGCAACAGGAAAAGCTAGAAAAATAATAAGAGAATTTAAACCAGATATAATAATAGGCGCAGGTGGATATATTTGTGGACCTGTTGTTTGGGCTGGAAAAAAAGAAAACATACCAATAATTTTACATGAAAGCAATGCATTTCCTGGAAAAGCAGTAAAAACACTTGCTAAAAAAGCAAATACAGTATTAATTTCTTTCGAAGAAGCAAGAAATAGAATTCCACATGCAAAAAATATAGTTTTTACAGGTACACCTGTAAAAATCAAAAAAATTGATTATTCGAAAGAAACTAAAGAGAAAAAATTAAAAGAGATTAATCTAAAACCAGAATTACCAACAGTATTAATTTTTGGTGGGAGCCAAGGAGCACAAAAAATAAATGAAGCAATAATTGGAATTCTTGGAGATAAATTAAATAAAGATTATCAAATAATTTGGGCAACTGGACCAAAACAATATGACATTATAAAAACTGAATTATCAAAAAAGAACATAGATATAACAAATGTAAAAAACGCTCATATAGTACCATATATATATAACATGGAAGAAATAATGAATCTATCTGATATAATAGTAGCAAGAAGTGGGGCTATGACAATAACAGAGATTTCAAATTTAGGAAAGCCATCAATTCTAATACCTTTACCAAATGTAAGTCAAGATCATCAACTATATAATGCAAAGGTTTTAGAAAATATAGGAGCAGCAAAAATAATATTAAATAATGAACTAAATAAAGATAACTTAAATGCTGAAATTGAAAAAATTGCAAAAGACCCAAAACTTATGAAACAAATGGGAGAAAAAGCACTTTTAAAATCTGTAAAAGATGTTCCAGATAAAATTTATAAAGAAATTAAAAAAATTGTAAAAAAATAGAAAGGACAATGCATCATGGAACTACAAATGCTAATCGCAATGATTGTAATTGATATAATTGTACTAATTATTTTTGGAATTATAATAAAAAAATATTTAAAGAAAAAATTTATGTATCCAAAAACAAGATTAATAAATGGTTCAGGAGTTACAAATGATGACTTAGATATAAATAATAGTATTTTTATGCATATGACAGATGGAATAATTGCATTTGATAGAGATGGAAAAATCATTTTAATAAATCCAGCTGCACAAAAATTAATGAATGTATTGCCAGAACATAATAATTTTGACGATATATTTGGTAGACTACATCTAAATATAAATTTGGAAAAAATAATATATCTTGAAAATTGGACAACAACTGAAGAAAGATTTCAAATAGAAGATAGATATGTTAACACATTTTTTGCACCATTCAAAAAAGAAAATGATAGAACAGTAGGTGTAATTGCAGTTATACAAGATATAACAGAACATGTAAAATTAGATAATATGAGAAAAGAATTTATTGCAGATGTATCACATGAACTAAAAACACCAATAACATCAATAATGGGTTATGCTGATACATTATTAGAAGAAGAATATGATAAAGAAACACAAAGTAAATTCTTAAGTGTTATAGCTTCAGAAGCAAGAAGAATGGCAAAATTAGTAACAGATTTATTAACATTATCTAAAAATGATAGTAATAAAGAAGATGTAAAAAAAGAATTATTTGATTTAGGCGAATTAGTTAAAAAATGTCAGGACAAGCTTGCAATTGAAATTAAAAAGAAAAATCACGAAGTGAAATGTTTTGTAACAGCAGAAGTTCCTAATGTTTATGCTGATAAAGATGACATTGAAAGAGTTGTATTAAATATCTTAACAAATAGTATAAAATACACTAAAGATGGTGGAGAAATAAAAATATATGTTGGGTTTGTATATAATGATGCATATATAAAAATATTTGATAATGGAATAGGCATTCCAGAAGAAGATTTGACACGAATATTTGAAAGATTCTATAGAGTAGATAAAGCTCGTAGTAGAGAAATGGGAGGAACAGGTCTTGGACTTTCTATTGCAAAAGATTTACTTGATAGAAATGGCGGAAGTATTGATATAAAAAGTGAGGTTGGAAAAGGTACAGAAGTAGTTATAAAAGTACCAACTAAAGCAAAAGAATAGTAATCTCATACATTTTTAATAGTTATATATTAATATTTTTTAGACAAAACATAGCTAGGGTATAACAATCCGGGTCTTGTCTTTAAAATATTAATATATAACTATTTAAAAAATTGTTTGATAATCTTGATAATTATGATATTTTAATATATAATATACGAGATTGAAAATCTTCGATTTACCTTAGGAGGAAATAATAAAAATGAATTCATATGTAAAAGAGATAATAGAATGGATTGTATGTATATTAATAGCAGTAGTATTAGCACTACTTGTAAGATATTATATAGGAACTCCAACAATAGTTCAACAAACATCAATGTTGCCAACATTAGAACCGAACGAAAGACTATGGTTAAATAGAGTAGGAAGAACATTCAAAAAAATGCCAGAAAGAGGAGATATAATCACATTTGAAGCACCAAGTGTTACAAGAGTAAAAGAATCAGATGTTGACTTAGAAAATCCTGTTGCAATATATGATAATGAACCACAAGGACTTTGGAAAAAATTCACATATTATGTTTTAGAACAAGGAAAAACAAGTTATATAAAAAGAGTAATTGCCTTACCAGGAGAATATGTTGAAATCAAAGATGGAGCTGTATATATAGATGGAGTAAAACTTGAAGAAGATTATTTGCCAGATGGAGTAGTAACAGATTTATTACAAGGAAATGATGAATATGGATATTTCAACAATTTCACAGTTCCAGAAAATTGTGTATTTGCATTAGGAGATAACAGAGCAGGAAGCAAAGACTGTAGATCATTTGGATGTATACCTCTTGAAAAAATTGAAGGAACAGTAGCTTTTAGATTTTGGCCATTATCTAAATTTGGAGGAGTAGAATAATAAATTGTTTGAAAATATATTAGGAAACGAAAAAAGCAAAAAAATTTTAGAAAAAGCAATAAAACTAAAAAAAATGTCTCATAGTTATATCTTTTGGGGAACTGAAGGAATTGGAAAAAAACTTATTGCCAAAGAATTTGCAAAACAAATTCTTTGTTTAGAAGACAATAAACCAGATTGCAAATGTAAATCATGTATAGAATTTGACTCAGAAAACAATCCGGATTTTCAACTTATAAATTCTGAAAATGATAAAATAAAAATAGAACAAATAAGAGAAATGCAACGAAAAATTGCTGAGAAACCAATAATATCACACCACAAGGTATATATAATAGATAGTGCTGATAAAATGACACCAGAAGCACAAAACTGTTTACTAAAAACACTAGAAGAACCTCCAGAATACATAGTAATAATACTAATATGTTCAAATGAAAATAATTTACTAAGTACAATAAAGTCAAGATGTACAAGGTTACATTTCGATAAAATAGAAAATTCAGAAATATTAGACTATATAAATAAAAATGAACCTGATAAAAATATAAGTCCTAATATTATAGAATTTGCACAAGGAAGTATAGGAAAAGCTTTAAAATTAAGTGAAAACATAGAAATATATGAAAATGTAGAAAAACTCATAGAACAAATGAAAAGCAAAGATTTAATAGATATTGTGAAAAGTGCAGAACAATTATATAAATCAAAAGAAGAAATTGATTTTATACTAGAATTTATAAATGTAATATTATTAAAATTTGGAAAACAAGAGCATAAATATGTTAAATGTATAGACATTGTTGAAAATACAAAGAAAAGGATAAAAGCAAATAGTAATTATGATATGTGTATAGATAATCTTATATTTAATATGTGGGAAATAATTAATCAGAAAGTAATATAGGAGGACATAAATTTGAAAAAAATAATAGGAGTAAGATTTAAGAGGCTTGGAAAAATATACTTTTTTGACCCTAAATGGTTAGAGGTAAAAAAAGGCGAAAATGTAATAGTAGAAACTTCACAAGGAGAAGAAATTGCTGAAGTAGTAGTTCCTAATAGACTTGTTGAAGAAGAAAAAATCACAACACCATTGAAAAAAGTTCTAAGATTAGCATCTCAAAGAGACTTAAAACATGCAGAAGAATGCAGAAAAAAAGAAAAAGAAGCATTTGAAGTATGTAAGAAAAAAATCAAAGAGCATGGACTTGAAATGACATTAACAGATGTAGAATATAAATTTGATAATAGTAAAATATTATTTTACTTTACTGCAGACGGTAGAATAGACTTTAGAGAATTAGTTAAAGACTTAGCCGCTATATATAAAACAAGAATAGAATTAAGACAAATAGGAGTTAGAGACGAAGTAAAAAGAATCGGTGGAAATGGAGTATGTGGTAGAGAATTATGTTGTTGCTCATTTTTAAGAGATTTTGAAACAGTATCTATAAAAATGGCAAAAGAGCAAAATATTTCTTTAAACCCATCAAAGATTTCTGGTAATTGTGGAAGATTGATGTGTTGCTTAAAATATGAACAAGATGTTTATGAAGATAAATTAAAAAGACTTCCAAATGTTGGTGCAATTGTAAAAACTCCAGATGGAGAAGGAGAAATTGACACAATAGAAATATTAAAAGAAGTAGTAAGAGTAAAATTTAAAAATGGAGATATTTATAATTATAAGAAATATCCTGCTTCAGAAATAAAAGTAATTAAAGATACAGTAAAAGAACGTGCAGATGAAGAAGAGAAGCAATATCAAAAAGAATTAGAAGAGCTAGAAGAATTAGGAAATGAAGACTTAGAAATAAAAAATGAAAATGAAGAATAATCTATAGAAATTTGAGAGGTGGTGATAATTATGGCATATAGAATTCAAAGTGATAAATGTATAAGTTGTGGAGCTTGTGCAGCAAGTTGTCCAGTTGGATGCATTTCACAAGGAGATACATGTTTTGTTATAGATGAATCAGCATGTATAGGATGTGGTACATGCGCAGGAGTTTGCCCAGTAGAAGCACCAGTAGAAGCCGAATAGAGCAATTAGTGCAAGTTCTTTCAATTGGGACCGGGTCTTTTTTGGCACATGTCATTTGGTGTCATTTGGGACCGGGTCTTTTTTGTAACATTTTTTATACATGAGTATATAATATACAAGGGGATTAAAATGCTATGTAGGAGAAAATGTTGTAGAAGCTTGCAACAAGGAGAAATAAATATAGAAGAATTAAGAAAAAAAGTGGCACAAGGAGCTATACTAGTAGATGTAAGAAGCATACAAGAATATAATGAAGGACACTTATCAGGAGCAATAAATATACCAGATTTTGAGATTTTAAAAAGAGTAAACAGAGAAATACCCAAATTAAATCAATCGGTAGTATTATATTGTGAATATGGTGGAAGAAGTAGAAAAGTAAAAAAAGTAATGGAAGATATGGGATATACAAATGTATTTAATTTATATGGAAGCCTAGAAATGCTATAAAATAATTGATAAAAACAATTAGAAGTGATACAATAAAATACGAGGTAAAGAAATGGATATAGAAAAAATAAAGAAATATACAAAAACACCAATATACTATTATAAAGAAATAAATTCAACACATGTATATGGAAAACAAATTGAAGGACAAGGAGATGCAATATTAATTGCTGAAGCTCAAACAGCAGGTATTGGAACAAAAGGTAGAAATTGGCACACAGGAGAAAATAAAAATATAGCTATGACTATTATAAAGCACCCTAATGTAAAAATAGAAAAACTCAATGGATTAACAATAGAAATAGCAAAAAAAATAAAAAAAATTATAAAAGAGATGTATGATTACAACTTAGAAATAAAAGAACCAAATGATTTAATGTTAAATGGCAAAAAAATTAGTGGAATACTAACAGAATCTCATACAAGAGGAGAAAATGTAGCATTTTTATTAATAAGCATAGGATTTAATGTTAATGAAACTGAATTCTCAGAAGAAACAAAAGAAATTGCCACATCATTAAAAAAAGAATATAAAAAAGAATTCAATAGAGAAGAAATAATTATTAAAATAATAAAAAATATAGAAGAGATAATAGAGCAATTATAGTTCTATTATCTTTTTTTGATGAATATACATATATTAGGAGGAAAAGTTATGGAGGAATACAGTTCAAAAAATATAATAAATATAGGCAAAGGAGTATTAATTTCTTTACTTTTTACAATAATATTTTTAATAATATTTTCAACTTTATTAACATACACAAACATAAGTGAAAAATTAATAACACCTGTAATTATAGTAATAACTGCAATAAGTATATTTATTGGAAGCACAATTGGTAACTTAAAAATGAATAAAAACGGTTTAATAAATGGAGGTGCAATAGGAGGAATATACCTAATAAGTATATATGTAATTTCATCAATTATAAGTCAAAATTTTGCACTAAACATGCAATCTTTAATAATGATAATTATAGGAATAATATGTGGAATGTTTGGTGGAATTATTGGGGTAAATAGTAGAAAGTAAATATACTTAAATAAAAATAAAAAAAATAGTTGATATTTTTGGAAAATTGGGGTAAAATCATTACAGACAAAAGGAGGCAAATATGATTACATTAGAAGATGTCATAAAAAATGCTGAAGTTCGAGCATTTATAGAAGGTGCACAAAAACAATTGCAAGCCCTTGGTTATACAGAACATTCATATAGACATATAGGAATAGTATCAAAAAGAACTGGGGAGATATTGCAAAAATTAGGATATGATGAAAAAACAATAGAACTTGGAAAAATTGCTGGATACTTACATGATATAGGAAATTGCGTAAATAGAGCAAACCATGCACATACAGGTGCAATTTTAGCATATAACATTTTAAAAGAAATGGGAATGCCACCAGAAGACAGAACAGAAATTGTTAGTGCAATAGGTAATCATGATGAAGGAACAGGAACAGCTGTTAGTGCAATATCTGCAGCACTAATTTTGGCTGACAAATCAGATGTTCATAGAGATAGAGTTGTAAACACAAACATGTCAACATTTGACATACATGATAGAGTAAATTATGCTGTAACAAATGCTGAACTAGATATTGATGAAAATGCAAGAAAAGTAAAATTGAATTTAACAATAGATACTCAAATATGTCCAGTACTTGATTATTTTCAAATATTTATGGATAGAACAATGATGAGCAAATATGCAGCAAAATATTTGCAAATTTGGTTTGAGTTAGAAATAAATGGAACAAAATTATTATAATAGAGGAAGGAACGATAACAAAAATGAGAAAAGTAAAAATATTAACAATAGTATTAGCAATAGTATTAGTAACACTTGTAGCATTTGGTGGAGTATATATTCAAACACAAAATAGAATGGAAAACAAAGTTAAAGATTATTCATTAGGAAGAGCCCTTGAAGGAGCAAGAGTTGCAGAAATAAAAGTTGCACAAAGTGATGAAGATTCTGGAGAGCAAAATACAGAACTTCTAACAGAAGAAAATTACAAAATTGTTAAAAAAACAATTGAAAACAGATTAAACAAATTAAATATTGAAGACTATACAATTTCTTTAAATAACCAAGACGGAACAATAAGAGTAGAATTTCCAGAAGATGAAAACACAGATTCATATGTATATTATTTAACTGTACAAGCCAAAGTACAAATTGATGAAAAAGCAGAAGAATCTGAAACAGACACAAATACTGAAAATGTAGCAACAACAGAATTAATAAATGATGAAATGATAAAAAGTGCAAAATATAGTTATACACAAAATGCAAATGGACAATATCAAGTATATTTAGAATTAGCATTAACAGATGAAGGACAAGCTAAAATACAAGAATTATCAGGAACATATGCATTCTTAAAATCAGAAATAGATGAAATTGAATCTGCAGAAGAATCAAATTCAGAAACAACTGAAAACACAGAAAGCACAAACAATACAGAAACAACAGAAGGTACAAATACAGAAAACGCAAGTACAGAAAATCAAGAAACACAAGAACAAAATAAAAAAATAGCAACACTAACTATTGCAGGAACAGAATATAGTATTTCAAAAATTGACAAAAATAAAATAACTGTATTAATAGGAGTAGAATCAACAAATACAACTACAGTAAATAATAATATAGCAGTAGCAGCAGAATTAGAAATGCTAATAAATGCTGGAAAATATCCAGTTGAATATGAACTAACAGCAAATAGATATGTATACTCAAGTATTTCAACAGAACAATTATTATATTTCGGAATTGCAGTTTTAGCAATTACAGTAGTTATTCTGCTAGTATTTAGTATAAAATATAGAAAAATAGGTATTTTAACAAGTATTTCATATATTGGATTTATATCATTATTTTTATTAATATTAAGATATGCAAATGTTACAATAACAATAGAAGGAATTGGCGGAATAATAATTGTAATGATAATAAACTTAGCATTTATAAAAACAATACTAACTAGAATGCAAAAAATGAAAATGCTAGATGAAGCAATAAATTATACTTATAAAAATGTATTCTCAAAATTAATTCCTGTAATAATATTGGTAATAGTATTCTGTTTATCAGGATGGACAAATTTAAGCAGTTTTGGAATGGTAATGTTCTGGGGATTAATGTTAATGGCAATATATAATATATTAGTAACAAAAACATTATTAAAATTGGAAGAAGAGAAATAGGAGGCATCAAATGAAACAAAGAAATAAAAAAATTATTGCTATAGCAATTTTAGCATTAATAATACTTGCAGGAATAGTAGTAGTAAATATATTAGGATTTAATAAACAATTAGAATTTAAACAAGGACAAAGTATAGATGTATATGTAAGAAAAGAAATAGACGAAAAAAAGATTAAAGAAATAGCTAATGAAGTACTTGGAAAAGAAAATATGGTACAACTTGTAGAAATATATAAAGACATGGTAACAATTAGAGCAGAACAAATTACTGAAGAACAAAAAAACAATATTGTTAATAAAATAAAAGAAAATTATGAATTTGAACAAACTGCTGAAGAAACAATAATAAACACAGTGCCAGCTACAAGAATATTAGATATGTATAAACACTATGTTATTCCGATGATAATTTCAGGAGTACTAATACTAGCATATATGCTAATCAGATATAATAAAGAAGGAATTATAAAAGTTCTATTAAGAACTATATTGATACCAATAATAGCAGAACTTGTTTTATTAAGTTTAATTGCAATTACAAGAGTACCATTAGGAGTATATACACCAATACTTGTAATAATAGTATATTTAGCAAGTATAGTATTTGTAACAAAAAAGAATGAAGAATAAGAAAAAAGAATTGCTATTTGGTGAAGCCAGATAACAATTCTTTTTGCTTTATAAATTATGAAAGGAGAAGTAAAAATGAGCGAAAAAAGAAAAGATTATATAAGTTGGGATGAATATTTTATGGCAATAGCAAAATTATCAGCAATGAGGAGTAAAGATCCTAACACACAAGTTGGAGCATGTATAGTAAGTAATGATAATAGAATTTTATCAATTGGATATAATGGTGCACCTAATGGTTATGATGATGAAAAATTTCCATGGGGAAGAGAAGGAGAAAATTTAAATACAAAATATCCATATGTATGTCATGCAGAAATGAACGCAATATTAAATTATAGAGGAAGTAAAAAAGACTTAGAAAATTCAAAAATATATGTAGATTTATTCCCATGTAATGAATGTGCAAAAATTATAATTCAATCTGGAATAAAAGAAGTAGTATATCTTTCAAATAAATATGCAAATAGTGAAAATAATATTGCATCTCGTAAACTTTTTGATGAGTGTGGTGTCACATATAAAAAAATAGATTTAAAAGAAGAAAAAGAGATAGTAATAGATTTGAAATAAAACAAAAATGAGGAGAATATTAATGGAAATATATAGAGTTTTGTTAAACATTAGTTATAAAGGAAAAAAATTCAAAGTTTTGTCAAATAAATATTATCAAAAATACTTTTTAAGAATATTAGATGATGGTTCACTGATGTATCCAACATTTGATGAATTCAAAGAATTATATCAAATTTATACAACTAAAAAATATTATGATATTAAAAAAGATGAAGATAAAATAGTATACCATAAAGATAAAAGCTTTACAAAACAAAGAAAATTAAAACTAGACCCCAAAGTCATAATAGGAAATAAACTATGCTCATTATCAATTGCAATGTGTGCAGTAGAAGCTGTAATGTTAATTTATTCATTTAATATTAGTGCTTCAACACCAAAGCAAATATCAGATGGAGTATATATTTTAGAGGAATATACAGACGAAAATGGAATTACAGCTCCAGTATGTAGTTTTTCGGAATTTGTAGAAAAACTTGATGTAAAAAATCCTTCTTATGAACAAGTTAAAGAATTAATTAAGCAAAAAGATAATTTTACAGACCAGTATAAAGAGTGGTTAATAACAGGACTGGATAATATTGAAAAAGAATTGGCAGATTTAGATTTATCAGTTTTATATTATAATATTTCAAGAATGAATATTATAAATCAAGAATATGAAGAAATGAGAGAAAATTCTATGACAAATGGGACAATAGCTTACTTTGATCCTGAAACTGGAATTGTAGCAATCAATGAAGACGAAGTTGATTGTCAAACTCTATGTCATGAAGTATTAGGTCATGGAATTTCAGAAGCTTATAATGAAGGAAAAGCATATACAAGTTCAAAATTAACAGTTTATTCAAAGATTGAACAATATGGTGTAGTTTATAGTTATGGAATGGCAATTGAAGAAGCTAAAGCAGAAATGATTGGTGAAATTGCAAGTGGAATTCCATTTGGAGAATATAATTCATCATATAACCAATCAATGGAATTTTTGAGAGTTTGTATGGAAACAACAGGAGTAACATTACAAGATTTGATTCAAAAAGGTGTACCTTATCTGATTGAAAAAATGAAAGAAAATGATATTAATTATCCAATTGATCATATAGAGAATATGGATGCATTTTTTATAACAATGTTGAATTCTTCTGATGTACTTCAAGTGCAACTTCCTGGAGAAGAATTTAACTTTAAGACAGCATTAGGGCGTTATATGCTTGATTATGTTGATGATAAAATTACTGAAGGAGGAGATGTAGAAACTTTAAGCCAAGAAGCTTTTGATATCGTTAATGATTCTTATTTTGAATATGTTACAGATGGAGAAAGCTCAGTAAGTATGGCAAGTGTAGCTGCTCTAGCTAAGAATACAATTGAATTATATGACTATGCGCAATCTGTTTTACCAAGTGATTCAGGTGTCAAAGTTGAAGATAAAGATGAGAGATAGTTATTGCATTTGTGCCATTTTGGCATTTTGTGCCGGTTCTTTTTTGAAAAAATGGCAATGTTAAGAAGTATAGGTATTGACTTAGAATAAGAAAAATGGTATAATATGGATATTCTTGTATAATCAATAAAATTTTCTAGAACGAAATATTTTTCATTCTAGAAAATTTTAAAAGAAAAAAGGTAAAATCAATTTACAACATTAGGAGGATGCAAAATGAAAAAACAAAAAATTGAGATTACACAGGGCTGTATTCTTAAGAAAGTAAATCAAGACTACTGTGTTTCAACAGACAATTTGGCTGTTGTACTTGACGGATGTGGTTCTGGAGAACATTCAGAAATTGGTGCCCAAAGAATGGGAGAAGCAATCCGGAAAAATTCGAAGGAAATAACATCAGGAAGAAAACTCCTAAGTACAATAGTTAAGGTATTTCGTGATATTTTTAGAGAAGGTGTAAATGCAAAAGAATTTCGGGACAAGTATTTGTTTACATTATTAGTCTGCATTGAAAAAGACGAAAATTTTGAGGTACATAATGCTGGTGATGGATATATTATTACAATAGATAATAACAAAAACGTTAAGTATATAAAGATTAACAACAACATTATGGTAGAAGGCGGAAACGCCCCGAGATATATTGCATATGACTTTATTGGTGGAGGAATGTATAAAGAATGTGCATTTTTGGATATAAGATTTTTCCCAAAATCAGATTATCAAAGTGTTTATGTTGCGACAGATGGACTTAGGTTTATTCTTTCTGACAGATTTCCAAAACAAGAAAGAAAAGCTTTTGAAAAAGCTCTCATTGACAGAGACGAACAGTCAATAAGAGAAATCCTTAAAAGAAATTCGAATATGATTTATGATGACATAGCAATAGCCCTTTAAATTTGCTCTAAAAACGTAGTATAAATTTTTATACTACGTTTTTTCAACAAAAGTTGTTTGAATTTTATTCCCACATATTTACAAAAGCACGAAAAAGTGCTATAATAGTATTGATTGAGCTAATTTTGAAAAGAGTGGAGGATATTTATGAAAAAATTTTTTTCAAAAATTAAAGATGGATTTGGAAAAGCAGTAAATAAAATTAAAAGTACATTTTCAAGCGTTAAGATTAGAATAAGCAAAGCTTTTCAAAACTTAAAACTTAGATTTAAGAAAAACAAAGAAGACAAAGTAAAAACTCAAAAAGATAAAAACAATAAAAAAGTTAAGAAACAAGAAAATATTAATATAAATGAGCCAATAGTAACTCAAACTATAGTTAATACTAAAGGAACTGATGCTACAGTAGCAAGAACTAGTGTAAATAAAAATGTTAGCAAAAAAAATAATGCAATTAATAATAACTTAAATCCACAAAATAATATTGACAATAATTCACCTGAGCAAAATTTAAGTGAAAAAATAATTAGTATAAGTATACAAGAAGATTTAGGCATAGTCGAATATAGGACAGAAAATGGTAACTTTTATCAAGAAGATATTCAAGATATAATGAACCATAAAGAAAAAGAATATGCTAATCATAAAATAAATGAAAAATGTAAAAAAATTACTAAAAATAAAATTGAGGAAATAAGATTAAAGAGAAAACTAAATCCAGTTGTAATTACTATATTAGAAGATGATGAAGATATATATAGATATATGGAATGTGTTCAAAATAATGATGAATTATGGTTTGATTTAGAACATAATCTTATAGATTCATTGCTAGATGGACAAGATGCTAGAATTATGAATAGAGCTGCTAAGAGTGAAGAAAAAATGGGAGCATATGTAGAAAGAGAATTTGGGATAATGGATAACATTTTGAATTTTATTAATAATATAAGAGGTAATGAAAAAACTGCCACAATTGAAGATTTAGATAATGCTATTACAGCATTTAATATAGGAAATACATTTGAAGAAGGTGATTCTTCTGCTTTGAAATATTATAAATCAGCATTAAAAATATTTGAAAATGAGGATATTTATAACAATAGTGATGAAAATATCCAGTATTTAGAAGAAACTCTATTAAAGTTACAAGCAATCTATATAAAACAAAAGAGATATCAAAAAGCTAACGAAATGAATCAAAAGTATATGGATATTTTAAGCAAAGAAAAATCTAAAAAATATGCGCCACTTATTATAGAAGCGAGAAAAACAAGAAATAAAGAAAATGAAACAAAGTATTTGACAGAATATATTAGAAAATATGCGACTGGACAAAGAGGTTTATTAAAGATATTAAGTAGAACGGGAAAAAGACGTTCTGCAATTGAACTATATAATAAAATGCTAAAATCAGCTGGAATAGAACTAAAAGCAGAAGAATTTAGATATGTGTTAAATTCAAATTGCATTGAAAATGGAGAATATATTGTTTTAGAAAATGGAAAATATATAACCAAAACAATAAATGGAGATGAAAAGTTTCAAAAAATAGCTGAAAAAGCAAAGCCTAATGTAGATAATACAAGACAAGTAAATACAGACAAGTCGATAAGAAAAAACAAAACAAGTCTAGATGAAGAACCACAAGTAAAAATGGAAGGAGAACCAAAAAAAGATACTAAAGTAAAACCAATAGAAAATTCAAAAATAAAAGATGAAGAAAATATGGCAGAAGAAGAAAAAAGATATAATGAATATTGCCAAATAATTAGTGAAGTATTAGAAGTTGAACCACTAAAGGATTTGAAAAGTATTAAAGATGATGAAATTCACAAAATAGCATATATGTGTACATCTGAGAATACGCTTGAAAAAGCAACAGGATTATCACGTATAGGACACTTTCTTGTAAAGGATATAGAAGAAAATGCTGAAAATGCAAAAAAATACTTAGAAAAAGCAATAAATACCATATTAGATGACAAAAATTTAAGCAATAAAAGTTTATATAATAATGAGCGTGCTACTACTGTTTTAGAAACATCATATTTAGATTTAGCAGGAACATATATATTAGAAGAAAAGTATGATATGGCAAAAGAAAAAATTAAAGATTACAAAGAACTAATGGAAAAAGAATTTAATTTTAAATATACCCCACTAATTTCAGAAGCTAAGAGTAAGGGCGAAAAGATTAAAATGCTAAACAATATGATAGAAATTAAAAGTAAATACACAAAAGCAGATATTTTATTAGTTCGTATAGCTGATCTTGAAAATTCTCCTGATGCAATTGAGCAATATGATAATTTACTAAAAAAATCTGGAATTGTATTAAGCGATGAGGAAAGAAATGAAAGTATAAGACTTAAAGGTAATGTGAACGGAACTTATGTAAGGATAGGACCAGATAATTCAACAATAGACGCATGCAAGATAGTAGGAGCAGAAGATTTATTGATAAAAAGACAGATTTTACAAGAAAAAGCTATAGAAGAGGCTAAAGCTAAATTTGCAAAGGAAATATAAAATTTTGGACATTTTAATGAATTAAAAATAAAGCGAGTGAAATTTTTACTCGCTTTTATAGTTTCATACAATTAATATTATCAAATAAATTGGAAAATTTCACTAAAAGTATTGACAGAATTGACAAACCGTTATATAATAATTGAGCATGAAATTTAGCGTTGAAGCTGAATGTAGCTACATCCTTACAGAACAAAGGGTGGAGGGAACTTCAGTGGAGTATGTCTTGGCTAGACCAGGCGGTAAGTTAATGTTCTAAAAAACTAATAGAACACTATGCAAAAGTCAATTTGCATATACAGAAAGCACTTATCCCAGATAAATCATGCAAAATCGTGGGATTTTATAATGGTAATTCACAAAACACCAGGGTGCGTTATAACTTGCCAACGCGTAATTTTAAATTTTATTATATATTTTATTAAGGAGGGAAAATTACAATGGCAAATTCAATTGTATCAAGTGAAAAAATTAGAATAAGACTAAAAGCTTATGACCATGTAGTTTTAGATCAGTCTGCTGAGAAAATAGTAGATACTGCTAAGAAAACAGGAGCAAAAGTATCAGGTCCTATTCCATTACCAACACAAAAGGAAGTTATAACAATTTTACGTTCTCCACACAAACACAAAGATTCAAGAGAGCAATTTGAAATGAGAACACATAAAAGAGTTATAGACATACTTTACCCAACACAAAAAACAATGGATAGTTTAATGAAACTAGAACTACCAGCTGGTGTTGACATCGAAATCAAAAACTAGTTTCAATAATATTATAAAATCAATAAACCAAGCTGGTCGCTTACCAGCCAATAGTTAGGAGGAATATTAAATGAAAAAAGCAATAATAGGAAAAAAAGTTGGAATGACACAAGTATTTGATGAAAACGGAACAGTTATTCCAGTTACAGTTATAGAAGCAGGTCCATGTATAGTGGCTCAAGTAAAAACATCAGAAAAAGATGGATATGAAGCAGTACAACTAGGATTTGGAGATGTAAAAGAAAACAAATTAAACAAACCAGAAAAAGGACATTTTGCAAAAGCAAATGTAACAGCAAAAAAACATTTAAGAGAATTCAGACTAGATTCAATAGAAGGAATCAAAGTTGGAGATGAAGTAAAAGCAGATATATTTACTGCTGGAGAAAAAATAGATGTACAAGGAACATCAAAAGGAAAAGGATTCCAAGGTGTAATCAAAAGACATGGACAACACAGAGGACCAATGGGACATGGTTCAATGTATCATAGAAGACCAGGTTCAATGGGACCAACATCAACACCAGGAAGAGTATTCAAAGGTAAAAAATTACCAGGACATATGGGACGTGTTACAGTTACAATTCAAAACTTAGATGTTGTAAAAGTAGACATGGACAAAAATGTGATATTAGTAAAAGGTAGTGTGCCAGGAGCAAAAGGAGCTATCTTAAAAATAAAATCAGCTGTAAAAGCTTTAGCATAGAAGAAAAGGAGGAAAAACGAAATGCCAAAAGTAGATGTATATAACATGCAAGGTAAAAAAGTTAGTGATGTAGAACTAAGCGAAGCAGTTTTTGGAATTAAACCAAATGAAACTGTAGTTCACAGTGTATTAGTAAACTACTTAGCTAATCAAAGACAAGGTACACAAAGTACTAAAACAAGAGCAGAAGTTCGTGGTGGTGGAAAGAAACCATGGAGACAAAAAGGAACAGGTAGAGCAAGACAAGGTAGTATACGTGCACCACAATGGATTAAAGGTGGTATAGCTTTAGGACCAAAACCACGTTCATACACATACAGAGTAAACAAAAAAGAAAAACAATTAGCAATAAAATCATTATTAAGTGCAAAAGTATTAGATAATGAATTAACAGTTGTTGATAAATTAGAAGTTAAAGAACCTAAAACAAAAGTTATGGCAAAAGCTCTAACAGATTTAAAAGTTGAAGGAAAAGCTCTAATTATATTAGCAGACAAAAATGAAAATGTATTATTATCAAGCAGAAATATAGAAGGTGTTAAAACTATTGCATTAAATACAATCAACGTATTTGATTTATTAAATTGCAACAAATTAGTTTTACCACTAGATACTGTTAAAAAATTAGAGGAGGTGTATGCCTAATGTTACCAGAAGAAATTATAGTAAGACCAGTAGTAACAGAAAAAAGTAATGATGAATTGCAAGCTGGAAAATACACTTTCGAAGTTAACAAAAAAGCTACAAAAATCGAAATAGCAAAAGCAGTTGAAAAACTTTTTGAAGTAAAAGTATTAAATGTAAATACAATGACAGTTAGAGGAAAAACAAAAAGAGTTAGATATAAAGAAGGAAAAACACCAGATTGGAAAAAAGCTATTGTTACAATAGATACAAATCCATCTGATAAAACATACCTTGGAAAAGGTGGAAAAGAAGTTAAAGTTTCTAAGAAATACAAAGATGCAATCGATGAATTCATGGGAGCTTAAATTTTAAGATAATATCGGGAAAGGCCCGGAAAATAAAGAATATCTGTGGCGGAGCAGGAAAATAACCGCAAATATAAAGAATAAAGGAGAAATCAAAAATGGGAATGAAACATTTCAAAGCCTATACACCATCAAGAAGAAACATGACAGTATCAACATATGAAGAAGTTACAAAAACATCTCCTGAAAAATCTTTACTTACAAAGAAAAAGAAAAATTCAGGAAGAAACTCATATGGTAGAATAACTGTTAGACATCAAGGTGGAGGAAATAGACAAAAATATAGAATAATAGATTTTAAGAGATTAAAAGACAATATGGAAGCAACAGTTGTAGGAATCGAATATGATCCTAACAGAAGTGCTAACATAGCATTAATAAAATATGAAGATGGAACACTAAGTTACATCATCGCACCACAAGGATTAACAGATGGAGACAAAGTTGTTTCTGGAGAAAATGTAGATATCAAAGCAGGAAACACTTTACCAATAGCAAATATACCTGTTGGTACATTAATCCATAATATTGAATTAAATCCAGGACAAGGAGCAAAATTAGTAAGAGTTGCTGGACAAAGTGCACAATTAATGGCTAAAGAAGGTAAATATGCACATGTAAGATTACCTTCAGGAGAAATGAGATTAATATTAGCAAAATGTAGAGCAACAATCGGTGTAGTTGGAAATGCTGATCACGAAAATGTTAAATTAGGAAAAGCAGGAAAAACAAGACACTTAGGAATCAGACCTACAGTTAGAGGTTCTGTAATGAACCCAGTAGATCACCCACATGGTGGTGGTGAAGGTAGAGCTCCAGTTGGACATTCTGGACCAATGACACCTTGGGGTAAACCAGCTCTAGGATATAAGACAAGAGATGCTAAAAAGAAAACAAATAAATTTATAGTAAAGAGAAGAAAATAGAATAGGAGGAAAATCATATGTCAAGATCAAGCAAGAAAAAACCTTTCGTAGCACCAGAACTACTAAAAAGAGTAGAAGCTATGAATGAAAGTGGAAATAAAGAAGTAATCAAGACATGGTCAAGAGCTTCAACAATATATCCACAAATGATTGGACACACAATCGCTGTTCATGACGGTAGAAAACATGTACCAGTTTATATAACAGAAGAAATGATAGGTCATAAATTAGGTGAATTTGCTCCTACAAGGACATTCAAAGGTCATTCAGGAGAAAAAGCAACTACAACAAATAAATAATTAATAAGGAGGGAATTGTAGTGGAAGAAACAGCAATCATTGAAGCAAAAGCAACATTAAGATATGCTAGAATATCTGCAAGAAAAGTAAAAATAGTTGCAGATTTAATAAGAGGAAAAAATGTTGATGAAGCTTTAGCAATAGTAAAATTTGCACCAAAGGCATCATCAGAAATAATCGAAAAATTATTAAAATCAGCAATCGCAAATGCTGAAAACAACCATGGAATGAAACATGAAAAATTATATGTTGCTGAAATTTATGCTAATCAAGGTCCAACATTAAAGAGAATAAGACCTGCAGCAAAAGGTTCAGCAGTTAGAATTAGAAAAAGAACAAGTCATATAACAATAGTATTAAGAGATGACAAATAGGAAAGGAGGATTACTAAAAAATGGGACAAAAAGTACATCCAACTGGTGTTAGAGTTGGAATAATAAAAGATTGGAATGCTAAATGGTATGCAGATTCTAAAAATTTTGCTGATTATTTAGTAGAAGACCAAAAAATTCGTAAATTTTTAAAGAAAAAATTATATGCAGCTGGAGTTTCAAAAATTGAAATTGAAAGAACAGCTAAATTCGTAAAAGTAAATGTTTATGCTGCAAAACCAGGAATTATAATCGGAAAAGGTGGAGCAGGAGCTGAAACATTAAAAGCTGAAGTAACAAAATTAATAGGAAAAGAAGTAAATATCAATATAGTTGAGGTTAAAGCAATAGATACAGATGCACAATTAGTTGCTGAAAATATTGCAGGACAACTAGAAAGAAGAATTTCATTTAGAAGAGCTATGAAACAATGTATGCAAAAAGCTATGAAAGCAGGAGCTTTAGGAATTAAAACATCAGTATCAGGAAGATTAGGTGGAGCTGATATGGCTAGAACAGAATTCTATAAAGAAGGAACAATTCCACTACAAACTTTAAGAGCTGATATTGATTACGGATTTGCTGAAGCAGATACAACATACGGAAAAATCGGTGTTAAAGTATGGATTTATAAAGGTGAAGTTCTTCCAACTAAAAAAGTGGAAGGAGGAGACAAATAATGCCATTGATGCCAAAAAAATCAAAATATAGAAAAATGCAAAAAGGTAGAAATAGAGGAAAAGCAACAAGAGGAAATAGAGTAACAGACGGAGAATACGGAATACAAGCAGTGGAAGCAGGATTAATAAAAGGAAATCAAATAGAAGCAGCCCGTGTTGCTATGACACGTTATACAAAAAGAGGTGGAAAAGTTTGGATTAAAATATTTCCAGACAAACCAATAACACAAAAACCAGCCGGAACTCGTGGTGGTAAAGGTAAAGGTAATGTTGAATATTGGGTAGCAGCTGTTAAACCAGGTAGAGTAATGTTTGAAATTGCAGGAATACCAGAAGAAACAGCTAAAGAAGCCTTGAGATTAGCTATGAATAAACTACCTATAAAATCAAAATTCGTAGCAAGAGAAACTGTAAACAAGGTGGGTGATAGTGATGAAGATAAATAAAATAAGAGAAATGTCTTCACCAGAATTAGAAAAAGAATTAGGTGAACTAAAAACAGAATTATTTAAATTAAAATTTAGTTTAGCTACAAACGGATTAGATAATCCAATGAAAATAAAAGAAGTAAAAAAAGATATAGCTAAAATAAATACAGTATTGACAGAAAGAAAAATAGCAGAAGCTAAGGCTTAAAATGAGTAAAGGAGGGTTAAAACCTATGGAGCAAAGAAATCTTCGTAAAGTTATGGTTGGAACTGTAACATCTGATAAAATGGATAAAACAGTAGTTGTTTCAGTAGAAACAAGCGTAAGCCATAAAATGTACGGAAAAACAGTAAAAAGAACATATAAATTAAAAGCACATGATGAAGAAAATAACTGTAAAATAGGAGATAAAGTAAAAGTAATGGAAACAAGACCACTTTCTAAAGACAAGAGATGGAGAGTAGTTGAGATTCTTGAAAAAGGAGGAAAATAAGTCATGATACAACAACAAACAATATTAAAAGTTGCAGACAACACTGGAGCTAAAGAAATAATGTGTATCAGATGTATGGGTGGTTCTTATATGAAAACAGCTAATATCGGTGATGTTATAGTAGCCTCTGTTAAAACAGCAACACCAGGTGGCGTTGTTAAAAAAGGTGATGTAGTAAAAGCTGTTATAGTAAGAAGCAAAAAAGGTCTAAGAAGACCAGACGGTTCTTATATCAAATTTGATGAAAATGCAGCTGTATTAATAAAAGATGATAAAACACCAAGAGGAACACGTATATTTGGACCAGTAGCAAGAGAATTAAGAGAAAAAGATTATATGAAAATATTATCATTAGCACCAGAAGTTCTTTAATTAATATATAAGAGTTAAAGAGCAATAAGCTAAAAATTAACCAAAAAATAAAGAAGGAGGTTAAACTCGATGAAAATAAAAAAAGGAGATACAGTTCAAGTTTTATCTGGAAATGATAAAGGTAAAACAGGAGAAGTATTAGAAGTTATACCAAAAGAATCAAAAGTAGTCGTAAAAGGTGTAAATGTAAGAAAAAAACATGTAAAACCTAGAAAACAAGGCGAAGAAGGCGGAATAATTTCTGTTGAATGTGCTATAAATAGTGCAAAACTAAATGTAGTATGTCCAAAATGTGGAAAAGCAACTAGAATCGCTTATAAAATAGAAGATGGTAAAAAAGTTCGTATTTGTAAAAAATGTGGAGCTAAAATAAAATAAGAAAGGAGGACTAACTAAAAATGGAAAAACTAAGAGAACAATATGAAAAAGAAGTAATTCCAGCATTAATGAAAAAATTTGATTATAAATCTATTATGCAAGTTCCAAAGCTTGACAAAATAGTTATAAATATAGGTTTAGGAGATACAAAAGAAAATCCTAAATCACTAGAAAATGCAGTAAATGATTTAATGCAAATCACAGGTCAAAGACCAATGATAACAAAAGCAAAAAAATCAATAGCAGCATTTAAATTAAGAGAAGGAGCTAACGTTGGATGTAAAGTTACATTAAGAGCAGACAAAATGTATGACTTTGCATATAAATTATTCAATGTAGCATTACCTAGAGTAAGAGATTTCAGAGGTGTTTCTGCAAACTCATTTGATGGAAGAGGAAACTACTCAATGGGAATTAAAGAACAATTAATATTCCCTGAAATTGAATATGATAAAGTAGACAAATTAAGAGGTATGGATATAATATTTGTAACAACAGCTGAAACAGACGAAGAGGCAAAAGAATTACTAAGATTATTAGGAATGCCTTTCAAAGCATAGTAATAAGGAGGAAAGTTAAAAGATGGCTAAAAAATCATTAAAAATAAAACAAGCTAGACCACAAAAATATGCTACAAGAGAATATAACAGATGTAGAATTTGTGGAAGACCACATGCTTATATAAGAAAATATGGAATTTGCCGTGTATGTTTCAGAGAACTAGCACACAAAGGTGAAATTCCAGGTGTAAAAAAAGCTAGTTGGTAAAATATGAAAGGAGGAAAGTAAATTGAATACTACAGATCCAATAGCAGACATGTTAACAAGAATAAGAAATGCTAACAGTGCTAAACACAAAACAGTTGATATTCCAGCTTCAAAAATAAAAACATCTATAGCAGAAATACTTTTTAAAGAAGGATATATCAAAGAATTTGAACTAATAAATAATGAAAATCAAGGAATTATAAGAATAACTCTAAAATATGATGAAAACGGAACAAGAGTTATTGATGGAATAAAAAGAATTAGTAAACCAGGATTAAGAGTATATGCAAACAAAGAAGAATTACCAAAAGTATTAAATGGTTTAGGTATAGCAATAATTTCTACATCAAAAGGTCTAAAAACAGACAAAGAAGCTAGAGAAGCAGGAATAGGTGGAGAAGTTTTAGCTTACATTTGGTAATCGTAGCTAATAATCTAAAAAGGAGGGAAAACAAAATGTCAAGAATAGGAAACAAACCTATTACAGTACCAGCAGGTGTTGAAGTAAAAGTTGATGGACAAAAAATAACTGTAAAAGGACCTAAAGGTACATTAGAAAAAGAAATACATAAAAATATTTCTGTAACAGTAGAAAATAATGTTGTTAAAGTTTCTAGACCAAATGATGAAACACTAAATAAAAGCATTCATGGTCTAACAAGAACTTTAATCAATAATATGATAAATGGTGTTGTAACAGAATATACAAGAGAATTACAAATAAATGGTGTAGGTTACAGAGTTGCAAAACAAGGAAACAACTTAAATCTTACATTAGGATATTCTCATCCTGTAATATTTGAAGCACCAGCAGGTATTTCTTTTGATGTTCCAAATCCAAATACTATCATAGTAAAAGGAATAGATAAAGAATTAGTTGGTCAAACAGCAGCAAATATAAGAACAAAGAGACCACCTGAAGTATATAGAGGTAAAGGTATTAAATATGCTGAAGAAGTTATTAGACGTAAAGTAGGAAAAACAGGTAAATAATAAAATCTAAAAACAAACCTTAGGAAAGGAGTTTAGAAATGGTAGGAAAAACAGATAGAAAGCTAGAAAGAGCTAGAAGACATGCTAGAGTAAGAACTAAAGTATCTGGAACAGCAGAAAGACCAAGATTATGTGTTTATAGAAGCAATTCAAACCTATATGCACAAATAATCGATGATGTTGCTGGTAATACATTAGTTCAAGCTTCAACATTAGATAAAGAAGTAAAAACAAAAAAATCTAATATAGAAGCAGCTAAAGAAGTTGGAGCTTTAATAGCTAAAAGAGCAATAGCTAAAAAAATAAAAACAGTAGTATATGATCGTAGTGGATATATATATCATGGAGTTGTAAAAGAACTAGCAGAAGCTGCAAGAGAAGGCGGACTAGAATTCTAATACAAATTTGATATTTGTTCAAAAGTAAAAAGGAGGGAAAAAATAAAACCTATGGAAGAAAATAAAATGCCAGAGTTAAAAGAAAAAGTAGTAGCTATAAACAGAGTTGCAAAAGTAGTAAAAGGTGGTAGAACATTCAGATTTAGTGCTGTTGTAATCGTTGGTGACGGTGCAGGACATGTAGGAATCGGAAATGGAAAAGCTGCTGAAGTACCAGATGCAATCAAAAAAGCTATTCAAGAAGCAAAAAAGAATTTAGTAGAAGTTCCAATAGTTGGAACAACAGTGCCTCATGAATTTGTTGGACAATTTGGTAGTGCAAAAGTTATGTTAAAACCAGCTAAAGTAGGTACAGGACTTATAACAGGAGGAAGTGTAAGACCAGTACTAGAATTAGCAGGATATAGAGATGTTCGTACAAAAGTTATTGGAACAAACAATCCAAGAAACGTAGTATATGCAACTATCGAAGGTTTAAAAAATATGAGAACTATTGAACAAGTTGCTAAAAAGAGAAACAAAAAAGTTGACGAAATAATGTAATTAAATTATAATTATTAAAGATAGTCACTAATGTCGTTAATAACAAGGAGGTGCAAGAAAAATGAAATTAGGAGAATTAAAACCAGCTGTTGAAAAGAAAGATAGAAAAAGAGTAGGACGCGGTATGGGTTCTGGACTTGGAAAAACTTCAGGAAGAGGACATAAAGGACAAAAAGCAAGAAGCGGTGGTGGAGTAAGAAGAGGATTCGAAGGAGGTCAAACACCATTATATAGACGTTTACCAAAAAGAGGATTCACAAATATCCACGCAAAAAATTATACTGAAGTAACATTAACAATGTTAAACAAATCAAAAGCAACAGATGTAACAGCAGAAAGCTTAGTAGAAGAAGGAATAATCGGAAAAGTAAATGATGGAATAGTTGTTTTAGCAACAGGAAAATTAGACAAAAAACTAAATGTAAAAGCAAAAAGATTTACTGCTACTGCTAAGGAAAAAATCGAAGCCCTAGGCGGAAAGGCAGAGGTGATTTAGTTGTTTAAAACGATAAGAAACGCTTTAAAAACACCAGATGTAAGAAAAAGACTTATATATACATTAATTCTTATTGTATTATTTAGATTAGGATGTTATATTACAGTACCTGGAGTAAATACAATAACATTAAATGAAGCAATGAGCTCAACAAACGGAATATCAGGATTCATAGACCTAATTTCAGGAGGAGCTTTCTCAAGATTCTCAATATTTGCAATGTCAATAAGCCCTTATATCACAGCATCAATTGTTGTGCAATTATTGGCAATGGTAATACCAGCTTTAGAAAGATTAGCTAAAGAAGGTGGAGAAGAAGGAAGAAAAATGATGAATAGATACACAAAAATAGTAACAATAATATTAGCTTTAGTAGAAGCTATAGGTATCTATTTATCTTACAGAAATTCTGGAATATTTATAAATTCAGGATTACTAACAGGAACTCTAGTAGTTTTATCATTAGTAGCAGGAACATCTCTATTAATGTGGCTAGGAGAACAAATAACAAGTAGAGGAATTGGAAATGGTATATCTATAATTATATTCATTGGTATAATTTCAGGATTACCTGCAGGGGTAACAACTATATGGAATCTTATATTTACAAGTACAGGATTCAGTACAGTTGGACTAATTACAGCATTAGGTGTTATTATAGGAGCAATTCTTTTAGTTGCAGGTGTTGTATTTGTACAACAAGCTGAAAGAAGAGTACCTGTACAATACTCTAAAAAAGTAGTTGGAAGAAAGATGGTTGGAGCACAAAGTACACACATTCCATTAAAGCTTGCAATGGCAGGTGTTATGCCAGTAATCTTTGCATCATCATTCATGACATTCCCAGCTATGATAATTTCAATGTTTGTAAATGATCCTACAACACTAACAGGATTTTGGTCAGGAGTTTATAAATTCTCATTGGCAACATCATCTTCAAGTGTTGGATGGGGATATTCATTAGCAAATGCAATTGTATACTTATTATTAATTATGGGATTCACATTCTTTTATACTTATGCTACATTTAATCCAGCAGAAGTATCAAATAATATCAAGAAAAATGGTGGATTTATCCCAGGAATAAGAGCAGGAAAACCAACAACAGATTATTTATCATCAATAATCTCAAAATTAACAATATTTGGTGGTTTATTCCTAGCAATTATAGCAATACTTCCAATGCTATTAAGATTTACAACACTAAATGTTTCATTTGGTGGAACTTCAATATTAATCGTTGTAGGTGTTGCACTTGAAACAGTACAACAATTAGAATCTCAGTTAGTAATGAGACATTATAAGGGATTCTTAGAATAGAAAGATCCGGACAATTGAGCCGGTTCTTTTTTTGCAAATTTGCCAATAGGGACGGTCCTTGGTGGCAATTTTGACATTTGGTGCCGGTTCTCTTTTGCCATTTTTTCAATTGTGCCAATTGGGACCGGGTCTTTTTTGGCATTTTGTCACCAAGGACCGTCCCTGTGACAAAAAATTTGCATAAACTTTAAAAATAATTGACAAACTAAATAAAATGAGCTAAAATATAGATGCAAAAGAACAGGCCTCTAATCCCTTAGAGGCAAAATTTTTTCGAAGAGAAAGGAAGAAAAATATGATAATTATAATGTTAGGTGCACAAGGGACAGGAAAAGGAACTGTTGCAGGATTAATAAGTGAGCAAATAGGAATTCCACAAATATCTACAGGAGATATATTCAGAAAAAATATTAGCGAAAAAACACCATTAGGAATAGAAGCAGACAAATATATTTCAAAAGGAAACTTAGTTCCAGACGAAATTACAGTACCAATGGTAGATGATAGATTAACATGGGAAGATGCAAAAAACGGAGCAATATTAGATGGTTTTCCAAGAACAATAGAACAAGCAGAAAAACTAGATGAAATACTACAAAAAAACGGAAAAAAAGTAGATTTAGTAATTAATCTAGTTACTCCAAAAGAAGAAATAATTGATAGAATGTTAACAAGAAGAGTATGTACAAATCAAGATTGCAAAGCAACATATAATATAAAATTACATCCACCAAAAGTTGAAGGAATATGTGACAAATGTGGTTCACCTTTAAAACAAAGAGCAGACGATTCAGACCCAGAAGCAATTAAGAGAAGACTAGAAATATATGAGGAAAAAACTAGTCCATTAGTTGAATATTATAAAAATAAAGGAGTGCTAAGAACAGAAGAAGTAAGTTTGTCAGTAAATAGAATGGGTAAAGATGTAGCAGAAGATGTAGTAAGAGATATAAGAAATAATTCTTTATAAATGTTATTATTTATTCATTCATCAATAATCTTTTTTCTCTGAGCAATTTATATATAAATATTTTAAAAGACAAGACCCTGATTGTTAAACCCCAGCTATGTTTTGTCTAAAAAATATTTATATATAAATTATTTAGAGAATACAATAACAAAATAAAAATACTAAAGATAAGCCTCTAATATGAAAATATTAATATTAGAGGCAAAAATTTTGAGAGGGAGTAATAAAAATGGTAACTATAAAATCAAAAAAAGAAATAGAATTAATGAGAGAAGCATGTAGAGTAACAGCACTTACACATAAAGCCATAGAAGAAGCAATAAAACCAGGAATGACAACAGCTGACTTAGATAGAATAGCAGAAGAAACAATGAAAAAATATGGTGCTATATCTGCTGAAAAAGGATATGACCCAGGAATAAAAGGAGTACCTAAATATCCTGCTGCAACATGTATTTCAGTAAATGATGAAGTAATTCATGGCATACCATCAAATAAAAGATATATAAAAGATGGGGATATAGTAAGTGTGGATTTAGTAGCTTTAAAAGATGGGTTTAATGGAGATGCTGCTAGAACATATATGGTAGGAAATGTTTCTAAAGAAGCTAAAAGATTAATAGAAGTTACAAGACAGGCATTTTTTGAGGGAATAAAATTTGCCAAAAAAGGAAATAGAATTGGAGACGTATCACATGCAATAGGGGAATATGTTAAATCACAAGGTTTTTCAGTAGTAAGAGAATTTGAAGGACATGGAATTGGAAGAAATATGCATGAAGAACCAGAAATACCAAACTATGGAAAAGCTGGAAGAGGAATAAGACTTGAACCTGGCATGACTCTAGCAATAGAACCAATGGTAATCCAAGGAAAACCAGACATATTACAATTAGATGATGGCTGGACAATCATAACAGAAGATGGAAGCTTAGCAGCACATTATGAAAATACAATTTTAATTACAGAAAATGAGCCAGAAGTATTGACAATCTTATAAAATTATTATATAATGTATGAGTTAAAACCATAATTGGAATATTATGGGCATAAATAAAAAAATGCTCTTTAAGAAGGAGGTAAAAGTTTTGGCAAAGGAAGATGTTATAGAAGTTGAGGGAACAGTAGTAGAAACACTACCAAATACCAATTTTAAAGTTGAACTTGAAAATGGGCATCAAATATTAGCACATATATCAGGTAAATTAAGAATGAACTATATAAAAATTTTGCCTGGTGATAAAGTAAAAGTTGAACTATCACCATATGACTTGACAAGAGGAAGAATCACTTGGAGAGCAAAATAAAATTGTAAACAATAATTAACCCAAATATATATAAATTTAAAGAGAAATATATTCTCTGAAAATTTGAGGAGGTGCAAAAAAATGAAAGTAAGACCATCAGTAAAGAAAATTTGCGACAAATGTAAAGTAATAAAAAGAAAGGGTAAAATTAGAGTTATCTGTGAAAACCCTAAACACAAACAAAGACAAGGATAACAAATGTTTATAACACAAATTAGGTAGCGGCTGTAAATAACCAATTTGTGTTTATATATATGTCTAAAATTAAGCTTAAAGATCTATGAATGTGGTAACAAGCATTTTATAGATGCATTTCACCTTTAAGTAAAATTGGGACAAATCTTATAACCTTAAGAAAAACAAAAACAAAAAAGAAAAAATTTGGAGGTGCAAAAAAACATGGCTCGTATAGCAGGAGTAGATTTACCTAAAGAAAAAAGAGTAGAAATAGGGCTTACATATATCTATGGTATAGGTGTAGCTAGTTCAAACAAAATATTAAAAAAAGCTGGAATTAATCCAGATACTAGAGTAAAAGACTTAACTGACGATGAAGTTAATAGTATAAGAAAAGTTATCGATGCTGAATACAAAGTTGAAGGTGACTTAAGAAGAGAAGTAGCCCTAAATATCAAAAGACTAACAGAAATTGGATGTTATAGAGGATTAAGACATAGAAGAGGTCTTCCAGTAAGAGGACAAAGAACAAAAACTAATGCTCGTACAAGAAAAGGTCCAAGAAAATTAGTAAGTAGATCAAAAAAAGCTGTTTAATAAAATAAAAGCAAAAAGAACAAATTCTAATATTAATTAGAAACATGTTTTTTATGTAAGGAGGGAAATTAGAAAAATGGCTAACAAAAGTGTAGCAAAAAAACCAGTAGCTAGAAGAAATAGAAAAAATATTGACAAAGGTGAAGCACATATTCACTCTAGTTTTAATAATACAATAGTTACAATAACAGACACAAATGGAAATACAATTTCATGGGGAAGTGCTGGAGGACTAGGATTTAAAGGTTCAAGAAAAAGCACACCATTTGCAGCTGGAGAAGTTGCTGAAACAGCAGCAAAATCTGCAATGGAACACGGATTAAAAACTGTTGAAGTATATGTAAAAGGACCTGGAGCAGGTAGAGAAGCTGCAATAAGAGCACTTCAATCAGCAGGTCTAGAAATCAGCAGTATTAAAGACGTAACACCAATCCCACACAATGGTTGTAGACCACCAAAAAGAAGAAGAGTATAAAAAATCATAAATTAGAATATTAAAGAAAGAAGAAAGAGGTGTAAATTAAAAGATGGCACGTTATACAGACGAACAATGTCGTATTTGCCGTAGAGAAGGACAAAAATTGTTCTTAAAAGGTTCAAGATGTTATACAGATAAGTGCAGTATTTCAAGAAGAAATTATGCACCAGGACAACATGGACAAAAAAGAGCAAAACTTTCTGAATACGGAACTCAATTAAGAGAAAAACAAAAAACAAAATCATATTATGGAGTTGGAGAAAAACAATTTAGAGGATATTTCGAAATGGCATCTAATAAAAAAGGAGTAACAGGTGAAAACTTATTACAAATATTAGAAAGCAGATTAGATAATGTCGTATATAGATTAGGATTCGGAGCTTCAAGAGCACAAGCAAGACAATTAGTAAATCATGGACAATTTGAGGTAAATGGTAAAAAAGTTGATATTCCATCTTACTTAGTTAAAGCAGGAGATGTAATAACAGTAAGAGAAAATAAAAAAGACAATGGAGCAATAAAAATAAATATCGAAGCAAATGCAGGAAGACCAGTTCCAGCATGGTTAGAACTAAATAACGAAACTTTAAGTGGTAAAGTAGTAAGATTAGCATCAAGAGAAGATGTTGATATTCCAGTTGAAGAGCATTTAATAGTAGAGCTTTACTCTAAATAGTTTGTAAAATATTAGGAGGTAAAAATGATAGAATTTGAAAAGCCAAATATTGAATGTCTAGAGGTTGATGATACAAATAATTATGCAAAATTTGTATGCGAACCATTAGAAAGAGGATATGGTGTAACAATAGGAAATTCATTAAGACGTATATTACTATCTTCACTAACAGGATGTGCAATTACAAGTGTAAAAATAGATGGTGTATTACATGAATTTTCAAGCATACCAAATGTTGTAGAAGATGTACCAGAAATTATAGTTAACTTGAAAAATGTTAGACTAAAATTTGCTGAGAATGAAGAAAAAGTTATGAGAATTAACTTTAAAGGTGAAGGGGAAGTAACAGCAGGAGATATCATAACAGATGGAACTGTTGAAATACTAAATCCAGACCTACATATAGCAACTGTATCAGAAGGTGGACAATTAATAATGGAATTGACAGCAGATATGGGAAGAGGATATTCACCTTCAGAAAAGAATAAAAAACCAAACCAAGACATATCTGTGCTTCCAATAGATTCAATTTATACACCAGTAAAAAAAGTAAATTATCAAGTAAAAAACACTAGAGTAGGGCAAATGGTTGACTATGATAAACTAATCATCGAAGTATGGACTGATGGTAGTTTAAAAGCTCATGAAGCATTAAGTTTAGCAGCAAAAGTTATGACTGGGCATTTGGAATTATTCATAGATTTATCAGAAGCAACAAAAAATACACAAGTAATGATTGAAAAAGAAGAATCTAAAAAAGAAAAAGTTTTAGAAACATCAATAGAAGAATTAGAATTATCTGTACGTTCATTCAACTGTCTAAAGAGAGCTGGAATAGCTACAGTAGAAGATTTAACAAATAGATCAGAAAGTGATATGATGAAAGTTAGAAACTTAGGAAAGAAATCATTAGATGAAGTAACTGCAAAATTACATTCATTAGGACTAAGTTTCGCCGAAGAAGAAGACTAAAAAAGGAGGGAACGAAGTTGGCTACAAATAGAAAATTAGGTAGAACTACTGATATAAGAAATGCAATGTTAAAAACATTAACAACAGATTTAATATTACATGGAAAAGTTGAAACAACAGAAGCTAGAGCTAAAGAAGTAAAAGCTATAGCAGATAGCATAATAGCATTAGCTATAAAAGAAAAAGACAACTTTGAAACAGTAGATGTAAAAGTAGTTAAAGCAAAATTAGATTCAAAAGGTAACAAAGTTACAGAACTAACAAAAAGTAAAAATGGCAATGAATACTTAAAAGTAGTTAAAGAAGAAAAAACAGAAAAAAGACAAAAAGATATGCCATCAAGACTAAATGCTAGAAGAAAAATGATGACAAAATTAAACAAAGTTAAAGATGAAAAAGGAAATAATATAGATTTAATTGCAAAATTATTCAATGAAATCGCTCCAAAATATGAAGGAAGAGTTGGAGGATATACAAGAATAGTTAAAGCTGGACCACGTAGAGGAGATGCAGCTGAAGTAGCTATATTACAACTAGTATAAAAAAAGCAGACGAATCGTCTGTTTTTTTTCTTTAAGCTGAATACTTAAAGACATTTTTATGCAGGTTGGAATGTTCCAGATGTTGCAAATGACTTTGCTAAAGAATATGATATTCTAACTTTTTTGGTTAATATATAATTAATTTTTGAGTATAATCCATATTTGCTTTTGAATCATATTCAAATCCTAAAGTATAAACATTAGAAGCCCATATATCTTTTTCAAGAATATACTTTAAATTTTTATTAGAGCTATTATCCAAAAACTTTTTAACAGAAGTTACTAATTCAAGTTTTGGATTTCTTTTCGAGATTTCTCCAAGAAGTTCTCTACCAGATGAGTTAAAACCAAGAATTCTTACATACGGAATTACAGATTTTGAAAGTTGCATATCTTTTTTAGTAATTCCTAATATTGCATATAACAAAATTCGTTGAATTCGTGTTTTTGTATATCTTTTTGTATCAACTAAAGTAAGCAATTCAATTACACTATTGCAAGAATTTGCTGCGTTTTTAAGTGCAAATTCTAGACCTTCAGAAACATCTGGCAAATTTGCTATTTCACTTGTTGACATTTTTCTTAATGTATAGATAATCTCTTTATCAAAAGCAGAAAGATTTTTTACAAAATTTCCTTTTTTAATACAGTCTTCCAATATATCATAGGAATTTTCAGGCATAACACGTTGCAATTCAGTAATATCAGAAGACATACAATAATTACGAATTGCAGAAGCGCTAGCAAATCGTGAATTTGCAGGAAGAAAATTGTCATTATAACCAACATTTTTTCTTTTCAAAGTGATAGGACGTATTAATGAATGCTGTCTTTTTAGAGATTTTAAATATTCAATTCCTAATATATTATTTGGTGAAGAAAGAACATTAACAAATCTTCTAACATCTCCTAAATACATAAGAAGTGCTTTTTCTCTAGCTTTTGGAAAAGATACACCTTTTGAAAGTTCGTGAGATAATAATGTTTTATACTCACGAGGTTCTTTAGATAAAACTTCAGCAATATCATCTAAAACAGAAATATCTCCAGATTCACTGCCAAAAGAAAGATAGTCAACTATATTTAAAGAGTTTAAAATTTTTATTGCACCATCTGCGAAATTTTCAGCACTTGATATCGAATATATAGTAGGCAGTTCAATAACTAAATCTATTCCATTTGATATAGCCATTCTTGCTTTTGACCATTTATCAACTATAGAGGCATCACCTCTTTGAGCAAAGTTTCCTGTCATAATGGCAATAGCATAGTCTGAATGAGTTGCTTTTTTTGATTCATTTAGATGATATAAATGTCCATTGTGAAATGGATTATATTCAGAAATAATTCCTAATATATTACTCATTAGAACCTCCCACATATTGAAAATCTACAAAATTATTGATATAATCATATCACAAAAAAATTATATATACAATAAATTTGATGTAATTATTATAAAAATGGAGGTATTATGGAAGAAAAAGTCGTTATATATACAGATGGTGCTTGCTCAGGAAATCCAGGACCTGGAGGCTGGGGAGCTATTCTAATGTACAAAGGAAGAACAAAAGAAATTTCAGGTGGAATGAAAGATACAACAAATAATATAATGGAAATTACAGCAGTTTTAGAGGCATTAAAGTGCTTAAAAGTAAAGAGTGATGTGCAAGTATATAGTGATAGTGCATATGTAGTAAATGCCTTTAATCAGGGATGGATTTATAATTGGATAAAAAAAGGTTGGAAAACAGCATCAGGTGAACAGGTAAAAAATAAAGAATTGTGGCAGGAATTATATAATCTTACTAAAGAACATAAAGTAGAATTTATAAAAGTAAAAGGTCATGCTGATAATGAATTTAATAATAGATGTGATGAAATGGCAAGAAATGCAATAAAAAACTTTTCTGTATAATTATTCTAAATTTGTATAAAATAATAAAAAATTTTATACAAAGGGTGATATTATGAAAAGAAGATTATTAGGAATTTTCTTATTGATAGCTTTAGTAATTACATTTATAGTGACTCTAACAATTCAAAATAATTATGTACAAGCTCTTTCTAAATATGGTTCAAGAGGAGAAGAAGTTAGAACAATTCAAGAAAAATTGAAAAGATGGGGTTATTATTCTGGAAATGTTGATGGAATATATGGCAGTCAAACAGTTTCTGCAGTTAAGAGGTTTCAACAAAAGAATGGACTTCAAGTTGATGGAATTGCAGGTCCCAAAACTCTTAGTGCAATGGGAATAACCTCAAGCTCAAGTGGCACATCAGGCAGTTCGTCTAGTAATTCATCAGATGTTAATTTACTTGCAAGATTAATATATGGAGAAGCTAGAGGAGAGAGCTATACAGGACAAGTTGCGGTTGGAGCAGTAGTAATGAATAGGGTTAGAAGTAGTAAATTTCCAAATACAATTTCAGGTGTAATATATCAAAGTGGAGCTTTTGATGCTGTTTCAGATGGTCAGATAAATTTAACACCAGATAGTACTGCCAAAAAGGCTGCACAAGATGCTATCAATGGTTGGGACCCAACTTATGGGGCTATATATTATTTTAATCCGAATACAGCAACTAATAAGTGGATTTGGTCTAGACCTATGACTGTAACGATTGGAAAACATAGATTTTGTAAATAACATTTGACAATTGGTGCCGGTTCTCTTTTGCCATTTTGCCACAGGGACGTTCCTTGGTGGCAAATTAGCATTTGGTGCCGGTTCTTTTTTGTTCAATTGGGACCGGGTCTTTTTTGAACAAAAAAAGAGATTTAGTATTTTTACTAAACCCCTTTATTTTTTTAATCTAATCAATATTGCTATTCCCAATAAAATAAGTAGTACACCTACAACAATCAAACAAATACTTAAAATATTTGTTAGTTGCAAATCAAACTGAGAAGTACTTACTGCAGTTGTACTTGTAGATCTATTTGTGTTTCCAGTTGCATTAGTGTTTGTACCATTTGTATTACTTGTATTTGAAGAATTTGAATTAGTTGTATTATTATCTAAATTCATATTAACTGCAGCAAAAACATACATGCAATTAGAAATTAAAATTACACTTATTAATAAAATAAAAAATACCTTATATAATTTTGACATTTGTATACCTCCAAAATACGCTATTACTATTTTCAAGGTATATAATACCAAAAGAGTTTAAAAAAGTCAATAAAATTTTGGAAATT